>CAIZES010000122.1 GCA_903932045.1 uncultured Silvanigrella sp.
ACTACGGCTGCTAATAAGGCTACGGTTTCCAAACAGACTGAACAAGTAATCGGTATTGCGCTTGGTCATGCACAAACGGCCGTAGCTGAAAACAGTTCAAGTTATGAAAACTGGGCAACTCTTGGAAATGTGTACCAGTTTATGGTTACTCTTGGAATTGCGGGGGCATACGATCAGGCAACTGCGGCGTACCAGGAAGCGGTGAAATGGAACCCGAATGATTCTCGTATGCAGTTGTATTTTGCACAGCTTGCAATAGCTAATAGTGACACTGCAAAGGCACTTGGTTTTATTACTGATTCTATTAATCAATATCCAACCGAAGGAGCCTATGTGCTTCGCGCGCAAATACAAATCAGTCAAAAAGATATGGCAGGTGCTACTGCTTCAATTAAGGCTGCTGTCGCGCTTGATCCTTATAATGCTGATCTAAGTTACGAATATGGAATCCTTTTGTTTAATCAAAAAGATTACACTAATGCGATTGTTGCATTTGGTCATGTGCTCCTTATGAATAAAAATTACGGACCAGCGTATGTGTATCTCGGAGTCAGCTACGAGTACTCGGGGGATATGGACGATGCTAATAAAATTTACACCTATATTAAACAACAGTCACCAAACGCAGCTGCTCTTATCAATCAGGTAAAGAATGGCGCTCCTGCACCGCTTCCGGTACAAGCAACTACAGAACCTGCAACTTCTGTTCCGGTAAAAGCGCCAACTCCTGTTAAAAAGCCCGTTGCACCAAAGACGAAAAAATAATACAATGACCCCACGATGGTTTCAAAAATCCTCAAATTGTTGAATCGCGAGTCGGTGGGAATGAACGAAGCAGCCCTCCTTTTGGGGCTGTTTACGTTTATATCGCAACTCCTCGGGTTGCTTCGTGATCGCATGCTTGCAACAGTGTACGGAGCAGGGCACACGCTTGATGTGTATTACACTGCGTTTAATATTCCAGATTTTTTGTATGTTTCAATTGCAACACTTGCTGCAATTACGGTGCTTCTTCCTTATTTGTCCGAGCGATACGGATCAGGCGATGCTGAACATCATGCGCGAGCACAAAAGTTCCTTAATCAGGTATTCACAGTTCTTTTTTCATTCCTTGCGTTCGTAAGTGTCATTCTGTTCATTATCATGCCATTTCTTGCGAAGTGGCTCGCTCCAGGATTTGATCACGCACAAACGGCGCAGTTGGTCATGATGAGTCGCGTGATGTTGGTACAGCCGATTATTGTTGGTATTTCAAATATGTTTTCGTCGGTCACACAAATGTTCCGCAAGTTTTTTGTGGCTGCGCTTTCACCCGTTGTGTATAACCTGGGAATTATTTTTGGAATTGTGGCCCTTCGTCCCATTTTTGGTGTCATGGGGCTTGCGTACGGAGTCGTGCTCGGGGCAATTCTTCACCTCGTGATCCAACTTCCCGTTCTTGCGCATCATAAATTTATTCCTAAATTCACGCTTGATATTTCATGGAAGGAAATCAGATCAATTGTGTTGGTTTCGATTCCACGTACTATCGGTCTGTCAGTTTCGAGTCTCAGTGGTGTGATCCTAACAGCAATGGCATCTTTGCTCGGGACGGGCTCAATTGCAATTTTTAATCTTACAAACAACATTTTAAATGTTCCGGTTGGTATTGTTGGTATTTCGTATTCGATTGCTTCATTTCCTGTGCTCGTAAAATTTTTCCAAAATAACGAGAAAGACAAATTTGCTGATCATATTATTGAAGCAGCACAAAAAATTATTTTCTGGTCAGTTCCGATCACGGTATTATTTATTGTGCTTCGCGCGCAAATTGTTCGCATTATTTTGGGGACGCATTCCTTTTCGTGGAACGACACGCGCATTGCTGCTGCATGCGTGGCGCTCTTTGTGGTTGGGTTGGTGGGGCAGTCATTGGTTTATTTGCTGGTCCGAGGTTACTATGCGATTGGTAACACTAAAACCCCGCTTATCATGAACTTTCTAGGCGAAGCGGTAACGGTGATCCTCGCCGTTCTATTTGTGTGGATGTTTCGTCACACAGCATGGTTTGGGGGAATGTTTATTAATGTTCTTCGCTTGCATGGTGTGCCACAACTTGAAATGCTTGCGCTTCCGTTTGCGTTTTCACTTGGAAATATTCTTAACTTCTTTTTATTGTGGTATGTATTTATCCGCGACTTTCCAGAAGCACGAGTTGCTCCAGTTGTTCGCACAACGCTCGAGACTTCATTTGCGTCCATTATTTTAGGAGTCGCGAGTTATGGAACACTTCAGCTTTTCGCAAATATTTTAAACCAGAACACGTTTTGGGGGATCTTTTTCCAAGGAATTATTGCTGGATTTGTAGGGGTGTGTGCAGCAATTGTGGTTCTGGTGCTTCTTAAAAACAAGGACATCCGTGATTTTGGACAGTCGTTAAAAAGAAAGTTTTGGAGGGTTGCAGTAGTGCAGAATATTGGGGAGGTTGACGAGACATAGAAA
>CAIZES010000123.1 GCA_903932045.1 uncultured Silvanigrella sp.
AAAGTGATGATGATATAAAATATCGTAGATTCGGTTATTTATATTTTCCAAACCGTCAATACTTCACAAAAGTGGCTACTTTTTTGACACAACTGCATATTCCTTAGACACAACCGCACATTCCTTAGACACAACTCCATATTCCTTAGAAACCCTTCTGCCTATTGGTTTTTACTGCCAATTTGCTAAAGAGACTCCGGTTCAGCGGTTGTGCTGGACTGGCGGTTTAAACTAGTTTTCCATTCATATTCGCTTCAAATATTGAATTAGGCGATGCGGCTTGCCAGCCTCATTTAGCTTTCACGATCTGAGGCATGGATACGCGACATTACTGATTGATAACGGCGTATCGCTCAGTTTGCCAAAAGCGCAATTGGATCAAAGCAATATCGCCACCACAAGCATCTATTTTCGTCACAACGAAGAGACATTAGACCAATTCAGGAAGGGTTTGATGTTTGATTGGACTATCTGGATTGTTGTCTCGATTGGGAAAAGCTCCGGAAGATAAGGTGGAGGCAAATCACGTTGATGAGTAAGGCAAGAACGCGCAGATATCGATTCACAGATGCTCGTTGTTCGAATGCGGCAGTGGTACTGGGAATTGTGGCTACAGATGCCTCTCGAACTGTGGTGATTTTTGCGTCAAGTGACCGTAGATCATCTCGCAATTTTCGAGCTTCTCCAAGCCATCCGTTTGATTCATAGCGATTGATGGATTCGACGATGCTGGTTTTGTCCTGCCGCAGCGAGGTTATTTCTGAATTTTTCTCGGAGGCTGATGCGATTGAGGAAATAGCCTTTGCGTGCTCTTCCTCAACAGGAAGTGTTGTAGTCTGGTAATTATAGAGGCCAATAATCGCTAAAATCGCCCACCAGGATACGACTTTGCTGGCGCGCAAAAGACTGCTCGCAAACTCCGTGGGCGTGCGCACACTGATGGCGGCTTTGGGAGCGAGGACGGCCAGAGCGATGACGAACCCCTCGATGCCAACGGCAAGGAACCATCCCCAAACCTGACCGACGTCGCGACTGTACACTTTGGCTGTTGTGGCCACGAGCCAAGGTGTGAGGGTGAGGACCCTAAATTTGTGTGGGATGAAACGGGGACTCGATGATTTTACCGACAAATGTGTTTGCCACCACGTGTTTTTCCTTGCGGATAGAATACCGCGTAGTCAAGTGTTTGGGGCAATCTCTTTGTGAACACGAATAAGATCACTTGTGGCGGCGCTTTGGTGTTGACTGGCGAACGAATAGCAGGCTGTCGGGCAAACGAGTTTTTGTTGAATCGAGCAAGTGTACTGGAACGAAATTTTGAAGACATGTTTTTGCCAGCATTTATGCGGGCGTGGTGAGGTTTTCTCTTAGACTTGACAAACCCCATAGCAGGAAACGCTGTTTAAATTTGCGCAACTCTAATGAAACCGGATGAAGCCGCGAAAGAGCAGCCGAACTTTCGCCTGCCATTTGCTCAAGTGCATAGTCGAGATCGTATTCCAACTTAGTGGCTGCCAGCTCACCATCGCACTCTCCAATATTAGTACGCCGAAACATACCATTAATCGGGGGACGATCACAAAATGGTACGTCAAACAATACTATTAACAAGGCTAAGCAAGAGAACAAACAGCAACTCCACCCCAAACCGCGCTGCCAACATTTTGACACTGTCTTCTGTGTGTTAACGATATCGTATTCTCCCCACTCGAGTGCGTGCACCGAAAGTGCGATATTTCAAATGTCGATGGCCAATCGCACACGGTGTTCTTGAGACTAAATAATTTACTTCTTTGAAAGGAAGGTGCTTTATGATTCGCTTTAGCTCTATTCTCACTGTTTTGTCGGCTTCTCTCTATTTGGCTTGTGGCTCGGCAGAGGCTTCACAGTTATCTTCGCAACTTCAAAAAAAAGATTCAGACAGCGCTAAAGGCGCACAACATAAAAGGCGCACAACATAAAAGGCGCAAAACTCAGCGCCGACGGTGATGATGTTCCGCCACCAGTACTAAGAAAGGTTGGTTTGCGCATTTCCGTTATAAAGTCAGTTGAACAGCCTTCCGGGGAAGTGACAGATAGCGAAGTTTGTACTTTTAACGAACAAATTCCAATGTACGACACAAGACAAGCTCCTTACATGTATACTCTTCCAGCTTCGCGACTAGCTTCTTGCCCAATTCTTTTGAATGGTAAAAACACCATCGTCAGCATTCCAGTTTTCGCTATGGTTGCACGTGCAGACAAAATGGGTTCACTTCCGACCTCTGACGTAAAAGTTTTCGGAACCGCCCCATGGGTTAGCGGGGGCGATGTTCTAGAAATGGATATTGCTTTTTCGGCTACTCGAGACTTGGATGTTTGGAATCTTATAACAGCCTCGACACCACAATTCAAAGAGACCTCCGGGACAAAAGAAACATTAACAATTTATGCCGACATGAACGAGCTTCAATAATCTCCCTCAGTAATCCTCTCAAGCATTTTGTTTGAGAGTTTATTTATCAACAGGAGCTCTGGTGTTATCAATACTTCGAATTATTATTTTTGGACTATCCGTTGCCTTCGGCGTTCCTGCATTCGCCATTTGGCGCGTTGGAAACCTTGGTGCTGCTCAGAATTTTGGATATCCAACCCTCGGAATTTCAATTCCAGTTCCAGAACTGTATCCAAGTGTTAGTGATTATAAAACCGATGATGGAAATGGCTGGCTGCAATTCTTTGGCCCAGTTGGAACCATTAAGGCCCAAGACTTTGTGGATGCATTTCCCGATCCCGCGATGCAAACACTTGGGGCAGAAGATCTCAAAAAGTTCTTCGTTGAACAGAACTGGAGTGATGTCAGCAAGCCAGACTCGTGCATTCTCACATTTTCAGTAGAACCCGCGGTTCAAAACTTTGTTACGGCCATTGTGGTGATCTGGGCACCAGGTCAGGGCTTTAAAGTAAGCGGGCG
>CAIZES010000124.1 GCA_903932045.1 uncultured Silvanigrella sp.
AAGTCACAACGCGTTTTCCGATAATGGCATTAAATTGTTTGATAAAGATGGTTTTAAGCTTCCCGACTCCGATGAAGACCATATTGAAGATCTTATTGACGATCCAAATTTGGAATTGCGTTTGGTAAAGCCCTCGCGAATTGGCCGTGCAAAACGCATTGACGATGCCATTGGGCAGTATGCGGTGTTTTTGAAGGAAAGATTTCCGAAGTCACTAAAGCTTGATGGTGTTCGTATTGTTGTGGATGCAGCCCATGGAGCGTCTTATAAAGTTGCGCCAAAAGTGTTTTCGGAATTGGGAGCGGAAGTATTTTGTATTAACAACGAACCCAACGGTTTTAATATCAATCTCGATTCCGGTGCTTTGCACCCTCAACAATTACGAAGCGATGTTTTGAAGTATCGCGCCAACATTGGTTTTGCTTTTGATGGCGATGCCGATCGTTTGGTTGTGGTTGATGAACGCGGGGAAGTTGTGGATGGAGATCAAATTATCGCTATGTGCGCTCAAGAAATGAAGGCAACTGGTCAGCTTGCCAATAATGCTATCGCGGTGACTGTGATGAGCAATAAGGGTTTGGATATTGCCATGGAGAAGGCAGGAATAACCGTGCATCGTACGCCGGTGGGCGATAGGTACGTTGTTGAGGAAATGCGAAAGTGCGGTATTGTTTTGGGCGGCGAACAAAGTGGGCACTTGCTATTTTTAGATTCTAGCACCACTGGTGATGGCATTATTGCTGCGCTAAAGGTTTTGGAAATGTCGGTTCGTAGTGGAAAGCCTGTTTCCGAATTGGCAGATGGCATGCAAAAGGTTCCGCAACTCACTCGCAATTTGAAAGTGGCAAGTAAGCCTGCGCTTGCAAAGTTGCCTTGTCTTTCAAAAAAATTGTTGGACGTGGAACAGGAGTTGGGAACTGCGGGGCGTGTGCTTTTTCGATACAGTGGCACGGAGTCTTTGGCTCGTATCACTATTGAAGGGCTCGACGCTGCTCGCATTCGTGAGCTGGCAAGTGAAATTGAGGACGTTGCTCAATCGGAAATTGCTGCACACAAAGAGTAAGAGAAAAAACAAAAAACATCCGGCGAGCGGAGCATGTTGTGGCACGCAAAAATAAAGAAGGACTTCTCGATTTTTTTATAAATGGGCGCCGCTCTCTTGTGCAGCAATGGCAACGCGAAATTTCCATTCCCGACTTGCGCAAGTTGGCAGAGGAACGTTTTTCTCACCGAAAAATGCTGCCAGCTCGGTATTTGGGAGATTTCTTAAATTCGAAGTCGTGTTTGCCTGTTCCAGAATTTGTTTTTGATTCTGATTTTCGCGCTCCTTTGGGCAGATCTGAAAAATCAAAAATGGAGTGTCCGTCTGCAGGAGCTTCTGCTCTTTTTTTGCCACCCGAAGAAGGTTTGTTTTCGTTAGGTGGTGATTCTGTGCCTCTTTGGGCAGATTTTTTGTCACAGATACCCCCAGAAGTTTTGTGCTTGCGAACTGGTTTTTTGTCTACGGAATTTGATGTTTTGGAAACTGCTGCATTGGGATTTCATGGTCTTTGTGTTCATGCTCGTGTTTTGGATTTGTACGAAATCCAGTTGTTCACTGAAATTTGTAGAGATTTTTCTATGACGCTAATAGCTATTGCGGATTCTGCCAGCACGGTGGAGCGTATTTTGGAAAGCGACTGTCCGTATGTTGGACTTTGGGGATACGATGTGGAAACATTTTCACCCCAGTTTTCTTTGCTTTCTAAGCTAGTACCTAAAATTCCTTCCACGTGTCATCGCGTGGTTTTTTTGCCTTCAACGCAGCAAGTTCCATTGGATGTGTTGCGCAGCATGAGTGTTGGCGCCTGCTTTGTTTGAAAATTAGAGAGAATTTTGAGATCAGGGCGTGATGACTCTAAAGTACGCGGGATACGGGACCCATCCATTGCACGGCTAGAGTTGCGATGTCATCGCATGGTGGATGATTTTTCCAAATTGATTCCGCTTTTTTTATGATATTGTTGTGTATTTCTCTAATTTGAGTTGAGGATGTTAGAATTTTTTTGACGTCATATATCAAAAATGTGGAATCGTTGTCGGGTCCGGTGTTTTCTATAAGTCCGTCGGTGTATGCAAAAATGGCGTCACCGGGGTTAAGCGTAAATTTTTTGATGCCAAAGCGCGGAGTGAGAGAGTATCCAAGGCGATTTCCCCGTGTAACCTGGCACCGTGCTTCTTTTTCAGCTTGGCGAATCCAGTACGGAGGGTTGTGTCCTGCGTTGAGAAACACGCATTCACCTGTTTCGAGGTCGATGGAAATGAATGCCATTGTCATCATCAGTGTTTGATGCCCGCTTTGAAAAACAAGTTTGTTCACAACTTGTGCAATGCGTGTGAGACGTTCTTCTGGAGATTGTTTTGTAGTGCTTTCGCATTCGCTTTCGCATTCGCTTTCGCATTCGCTTTCGCATTCGCTTTCGCTTTTGATTGTCGCTAGTAGTTCTTCTGAGCCGTAAACCCCGCCGTATGCCACACTGGTAATGAGGGAGGCGCCAAACCCATGTCCTGTGACGTCGCCCACAAAGAAATCCAAACGATGATTTTCTTTATCGTAGTAATGGCCAATCCAGTCGCCCCCAGTGTGGTTTGCGGAACGATAAAAGCTCACTATATCCACCCCTGGGATTTTTTCTGAGGGAAGAATAAGAGACTCTTGCACAATTTTTGCGGCATTTAACTCGGCGTTGAGTTCCGCTTTCTCTTGGGTTTCTGCAACAAAGTTGATGTTAGAAATTGAGAGAGCAAGAGATTGAAACAATGTTTCTATAAATTTTCGATCCAAATCGCCGAACTCTGTGAGGGGGGCTTGATCGAAAAGAAAAACTCCCTCCATTTGTGTGCCTAAACGCAAAGGGATAAGAAGTGGATATTTTGAGTTTGAAACAATTTCGCCATTGGCTACAAGTGAATTCATTTGTTTTAGGTTGTCGAGTTTGTCGCCTTTTGTAATTTCAGGCAAGGGTGTCAAAATTTGTATTCCCTTGTCTAAAACACGTGCGTAAAGGAAATTTGTTTCTCCATTTTTAAAATTGGGCAGAAAGACATCGGCATTGGTTTCTGGAGGAAATTTTACTTCTTTAATAAGGTACGCAATAGCCTTGCTTATGGCGTCTATTTTTTCGTGTGCAGCGGCCATTTCTTTTGTGCCGTCCAGAATTTTTTCGAGCTGCAATTTAAGCCTTTCCGAACGTTTTTGAACTGCGATGAACCGGAGGACAAGGATTACAACGAGAGAAAATGCGAACAAAAGCATTCCCCAAATCATGAATGGCGCTTTGCCCATGAACTGAGGAAAGATAAGTCCGATGGCCATTAAAACTTCCAGTGTGGCAGTGAACAGGAACGCGAGGAGTCCAATGGCAATAACTTTTGCCTCTAATATTTTTCTGCGAAAGGCAATGATGGTTTGTGCGGTGATAAAGATACTGCCCAAAACGATGTAGATTTGTACTGGTGCCAATATTTTCATGATTTGATTGAAAGCAAAAAATGCAACACATGGTATTGTGAGAGCAATTACGAATCCAATGGAAACAAACTTTTGTAAAATTTGTTTCCATCCTGCCCCAAAAACGTTGGACACAAATCCGCAAAATCCAACAGCGCCCAGCTGCAAGGCTATCAATTCTGATACAAGCCAGAATTGAGGGTCTGGATAGATAATAAATTTTAGCGTGGAACGACAGAGTATCCAAAGTCCCATGAAGGTATGTAGAAAAAAGTAGAAGTATTCAATTTGAGATCGATGTCCGAGGAACATCAAAAGTGATGCTATTCCCATTATAATGATGATGATTCCACTCAGAAGATAGTGCGCGGATTCGGAAATAATGTTGTTGATGAAAGTGGTTTTGGTACCAATAAAAACGCGTCCAACAATGCCAATATTAATGTGTTTAGACCAAATCCGAAAGTAAATTTTATTGCCTTCCGCGCTTTTGGGAATTCGAATGATATGCCAGGCGTATCCTGTAAAATTTCCGACTCCTTCCTTGCTGATGGAGCCGAAGTTGTAAATTGATTTTCCATCGATAAAAACTTCCACAGCTTGGTCAACGCCCAAGAGAAAAAGGGATGGATCGGGGGTGTTTGTGTGTGGAATTGTTGTGCGTATCCAAACGTTTGTGTTTCCATAGGTCCGTTCCGGGGGAGAAGATGTGGGAAATGACATGGTTTTCCACTCGGTGGAGTTTTGTTGGGCTGGTGTAAGCCAGTCAAACTGAGCATTTGTGTGAGATGAATCGCCCCAACGGTATTCCCACCCTGAGTGGATTTCTATTGATGTTTCGGGGCGCATCATTGCTTGATAGTCTTTTTCTTCAGTGCAGGAGGGCACAAATAGCGACAAAAGACATAGCAGGGCGAGCGTCACAAAACTGAATTTTAGGGACTTCCGGAACATAGTATTCTCCAGTTGCACTCACGGAGTTTTATTCGCTCTATTCTAACAAAAGGCGTTGCTATGAGGATTTCTCATATATGTGGTGTCAAAGACCTGGCATTTTTTGAGTAGCCGCTTTCCCAATTCTCGCTTTACAAAACGTTTACATAAAAGGTTCGAAAATTTTTCTTGAAAAAGTTAATGTCCCTGCATCTTGTTAGAGGAGGATTTTTATTTATGAACTCATGGAAACTGGGACGCTACCCAGTAAGGTATCCTATTGTCCAAGGTGGAATGGGGGTCGGTATTTCATTGTCGGGGTTGGCCTCTGCAGTTGCTCGCGAAGGCGGAGTTGGTGTTATTGCTGGGGTTGGTCTGGCTTGGACTGATAGTGAAACTGCGCGCTTTGCTTTAGAGGATCATAGAAAAGCGCTGCAGGCTGAAATTCAGAAGGCATGTGAGCAAGCCCCTGACGGAATTATTGGCGTTAATGTTATGATGGCGTTGTCCAATGCTGAAGATCTTATGATTGCAGCTGCGCAAGCCGGTGCTCACGCCTTGTTTTTGGGGGCAGGCTTGCCGCTATCGATTCCTCAAGAGGTTCTTAATTTTGGAGATAGAATTTCATTAGTGCCAATTGTTTCTTCAGGACGGGCCGCGCGTCTGATTCGCGACTCATGGCAAAAAAAGTTTGGCAGGGTTCCCGATGCTTTTGTGGTTGAAGGGCCATTGGCTGGTGGTCATCTTGGTTTTAAAGAAACAGAAATTCACTCTGAAAGTCATTCTTTGGAAGTTATTCTCAACGATGTTCTTTCTGTTGCAAATGAAGCAAATGAAGCGAATGAAGCGAATGAAGCGAATGAAGCGAATGAAGCGAATGAAGCGAATGAAGCAAATGAAGCGAATCGAGCAATCGGAAAATGTTCAAAAATTCCGGTGATTGCTGCGGGCGGAATTTTTACGTCCGAGGATGTAGCAAAGTTTCTTGCTCAAGGAGCAACCGCTGTGCAATTGGGCACGCGTTTTGTGGCGACATGGGAATGTGATGCATCTCAAAAGTTTAAGGAAGCCTTTGTGAGTAGCCAAAGTCAAGATATCGAAATTATTCCAAGTCCAGTTGGTTTGCCTGGCCGAGCCATCCGGTCTCCATTTTTGAGGGAATTGGCCTTGGGGCGACGCTCAAAAGTGATTTGTCGGTATCGTTGTCTTAAGAGTTGCAACCCTGCCACAACTCCCTATTGCATTGCACGCGCCTTGATTGCAGCAAAAAGAGGTGATTTTGAGCAGGGGTTTGCATTTTGTGGCGCAAATGCCCATCGGCTTCGTGAAATTGTTTCGGTTCGCGAATTGATGCAAGAGCTCACCCAACATCTGAATTAGGATTTGGGGTCGGATCCCTGGTTCGAATTTTTGGTACGGATCTCTGATTCAGCCTTGCAGCCACAGCGCATCTATTCTAGTCTCCCTGCAACTTCGGGGAGTTTTATGATGGAAAATCAGACAAAGAGGCTTTTTTTAATAGACGGCATGGCTTTGCTGTTTCGTTCGTTTTACGCCATGCATCGGGTGGGGCTGACATCGCCCGATGGCACGCCCATTGGTGCCGTATATGGTTTTTTGAAGATTGTTGTGAAGGTTTTGAGGGAACAAAATCCAACCCATTTTGCGGTGGCCTGGGATCCGGGTGGCCCAAATTTTCGTCATGAAATGTTTCCTGAATATAAAGCAAATCGCAAAGAAACACCCGAAGACATTCGTCCTCAAATTCCTCTCATGCAAGAGCTTTTGCGGGATTTGGGTGTGCCTAGTTTTTGTGTGAAGGGTTTCGAAGGCGACGACGTTATTGGAACAATGGCAAAACGTTTTTCCGAAGACGGTGGAGAAGTTTTTATTTTATCGTCTGACAAAGACTTTATGCAGCTTGTGGACGAAAAAATTCGGATGTTTTCGCTTAAAACCGGCGATAACTACGAAGTCTTGGGTAGGCAACATGTTATAGACTATTTTGGTGTCCCTCCCGAACAAGTCATAGAGGTATTGGCGCTTAAGGGCGACGCTGTTGATAATGTTCCGGGTGTTGCTGGAATTGGCGACAAAAAGGCTGCGGCTTTGGTGCAGGAATTTGGCAGTGTTCAGGCTATTTACGAGCGCATTGCCGAAATTGCCGACAAAAAAAAGAAAACTGCGTTGGAAGCGGGGCACGAAAGCGCAATGTTGTCGCGTCGTCTTGTGATTATTCGTACCGATGTTCCCGTGTCATTTACCGAGCACGAACTTCGTTTTTCCATTGAAAAGTTGGCTTTGGCGCCCCATTTGCGCATGCGTTTGCAAGCATTGCGAATGAACACTATTTTAAAAACAATTTTGGAGTCGGAACCCAAGTTGGCATCGGTTTCCCATACTCCCGCGCCCAAAGTTGCCGCTTCTTCGTTTGCTGATTTTCCCTTGGGAGATTTTCCAATGGGGCAAACAGAATCGCTGGATAAATCCAACGCAACTTCTGTTTCTGCTGCGGAAGTGAACACGGCCTCGTGGGGGAAGCGCAACTACAAAACCATTGTCACGCGCACAGAACTTGATGATGTTTGCGCACGAATTGTTCAGGCCGAATCTGCGTTTTCTTTTGATACTGAAACCACAGGGCTCGATCCTATTCAGGATAAGCCCATTGGTGCTTCATTTTCTTTCGCAATGGGTGAGGCGTGTTATGTGCCAGCTCATGAAATTCACACATCAGGATTGGGTGGCACTGCCACAGAGTTTGCTCCAACCGAAGTGTGGGAAAAACTGAGTGCAGCATTTCAGAATCGAAAAGCGCTGGCTGTGGCACACAATCTAAAATTCGATTTGCATCAACTTTCAAATGTGGGAGTTAATCTTGGCGAAGGTCCTATTGCTTGCTCCATGGTTGCCGCGTGGCTTTGCGACCCAGTTTCTGGTGGTCTTGGGCTGGATCCGCTCTCACTGAAATTATTGGGCGTGGAAAAAATTCCCACAAGCGCACTTATTGGAAAATCGGTAGGGCGAGCTTCCATGCTTGATGTTCCTTTAAACACCATTTCTGAATACGCCAGCGAGGATGCCGATGCTACCCTCCGCATTTGGAATATTTTGAGCGAAAAAATGTTGTCGCTGAATGTGTCCTCTCTTTTTTATGAAATGGAGATGCCCACGTTGCGCTTGCTTGCTTCAATGGAGCGTAAAGGTGTTCATATCGATTCTTTTTATTTAAACACTTTGGCTCGCGAAGTAAAAGACAATCTTGTGATGTTGGAAAATCGTATTTTCGAATTGGCGGGCATGCGTTTCAATATTGCGAGTCCGAAGCAACTGGGCAGTGTTCTTTTTGAAACTGTTAAGGTGCATGAAGCATGCGGTTATAAAGGAAAGTTGGCTAAAACAACTTTGGGATATAAAACCGATTCTTCGGTTCTGGAGCAATTTGCGGAACACGAATTTGTTTCGTTGGTGATTGATTATCGTGAGCTTTCAAAATTGCTGAACACATATATTGATGTGCTTCCCAATTTGGTGAAGGGTGCCACTGGCCGCATTCATACTGAGTATCATCAAACAGGCACTGCAACAGGACGGTTGTCGAGCTCTGGGCCCAATTTGCAAAATATCCCCGTGCGCACATTGTATGGAAAACGTGTGCGAAAAGCTTTTTCGGTTTCTGCCCCAGATTACGTTATTTCTTGTGTAGACTATTCGCAAATTGAGTTGCGCGTTTTGGCGCATTTAGCTCAAGATTCGGGGATGATTGCTGCGTTTTCCCGTGGCGAAGATATTCACCGCGAAACTGCCGCAAAAATTCAGGGAAAAAGTTTGCAAGAGGTGACTTCAGAAGAACGTTCCGCCGCGAAAGCAATCAACTTTGGAATTATTTATGGAATGGGTCCACAAAGACTCGCAAAAGAACAAGGAATATCTTTGGCGCAGGCAAAGCTATTTATTGAAAAGTATTTCGAAAATTTTCCTGGTATTCGCAAATTTATGGATACCGAGCGAGCATTTGCTCATGAAAACGGTTTTGTGAAAACGTTTTTTGGTCGTCGCAGACCTATTCCCGAATTGAAGTCATCCAATATGGGCGTTGCGCGTTCGGCGGAAAATATCGCCATCAATTCTCCCGTGCAGGGTACGGCAGCTGATATCATGAAGCTTGGTATGTTGCGTGTTGATAAAGCCTTAAAGGACAATTATCTGGACACACAAATTTTGCTTCAGGTGCACGATGAAATTGTTCTTGAAGGACCTCAAAGTGAAGCCGATCTTGTGCGCAATTTGGTAAAATGTGCGCTGGAAGGTGCAGTGCAATTTTTGGTTCCACTTGTTGCCGAAGTTGGGCAAGCCCAGAACTGGCTAGACGCCAAGTAACTTGTTCACCACATTTTCCATTCATCTTCAATTCTATTGTCCCTTCGCTTCGGGTGCGAAAATTGCCCGATAATGGGATGTTCAATGTGCTCAAAGTCTTCCATGTTCATGCGAATGGCCTCGCCCAACCTGTCAGATTCAAAGGTTACTTGTCTGGATGCCAAAAGCCTTTCGTCTAGTAGTGTAGGGATATGGCGCATGGAGCCAAACGGTGGCCATGCTCCAAATTCGCTTTCTGGAAACAGCTTGTGACAGCGATCTTCCGTAGCCAAATGGCAGTGTCTTGCGTGAAAGAGTTTTTTCACTTTTTTGAGATCAACAAAACAAGAGGCTGGCACCAGGGCCAAAGTTGGAGCGCCATCGATGTCGAGTATAACCGACTTTGCATATTGACGCGCTGGAGTTTCCATAACGTTAGCTGTGCGTGATGCCTGAAACGTGGGTTCGTGGCGAATTTCCTGAAAAGAGACCTTTTTGGCTGTGAGATAGTCATGAACATTCATAACGCACCTCCCTGTTTGTGCAGAAATGCTTTTCCCTTTTTCTAGAGTACGTCTTTTTGTGCACGAGTGTTGCTATTTTGGGATTTTGTACCGTTATTGAATTTTGTAGACTGTTTCGTTGCGCTCAAACTTCGTGGCGTTCAAATTGGTTGTTCTCATTACCAGAAATGACAATGGGGTATCGTTTGCTAATCTATTTTTCTACCTATCCATCGCGACATCTCGGGTAAAAAATATCCCATTGCAAACTGTGCGGTGATGGTTTTTTGTGCTTGCCTATCAGGAGAATATTTTAAGGCGTTTAAAGGGAGTTCGTTAGCAAAATTCAACTCCATAAAAACGCGTTCCGTTGCAAATCCGCGAATACCAAACGCTAGTGATGAAAAACTGCCCGCATCAGAAAAAGTTTTGTTTGAGTCGCTACTTCGAGAGGCAAGAGCTATTCCACCTAAACTGAGTGATGGCGATAAAGCACCCATAGGTGTGTGAAATGTGAGACGTCCGCCAATGGATGCTTGGGTTTTCAGTACCGAAATTTTGTCTTGATCAACTTGACCGGGGTTAATTATTTTGAGCTTCATGTACTGGATTGCTGCATTGGGAATCCAGTCGGCGGAAAAATCCCAGGGTTTGTATTGCTGAGGATGCCGAACATTGGTTGCTAGAATGCCATAGCTCTGGTCGGTTCCAGAAGTTAATATTTGCTTGTGAAGGATGATTGCTGTGGATGTTGTTTGCGACAATCCAATGCTATTTGGTATAAAATTGAGAAAAAGGGAGCGGGCTGAACGAGCAATTTGTGTTTTGATATTTTTTTCAGTTGGTTCTAGGGGCCGCTTCCATGTGTGTTGTTCCACAATGTCCCAACGGTGAATGTCTCGTTTTTCGGCTGTAAAGACTTGTGAGTCGTTTGTGTTGGAGCTTGAAATGAAGAGAACGTGTGTGGCTCCGGTTTCCATTCCAACATCGAGAGATTGATTCCTGGCATCGCGATCGGCGCTTTTTGGGGTAATATCGAAGAGCCCCAGGCGGGCAAGTATTGCGTCTGCTTTTGTAGGAGTGACAATATTTTCGCACACGCCGGGATTGTTTTTTCTGTGAGCGTTCCACTCTTTTTCGTATTCCCATGCTGTAGCAGCGTCGTTGGCGCCCGGTGTGAGCACAAGCAATTGCTGGCACGATTCAGTTTCTTTGACGGATTTTTCTGATGCTGCTAATTTTGCAGTTTTGGTTGGAGTTGTTAACAAAATATGCGAGGGGCAGTGCCACGCTGCGCCTGTTAGAAAGTCGATTCCAACGGCGGTGCCGAAAATGAATGGAGAGATGCTCAATTTGCCAAGGGCTAGGAGTATTGAATTTCCAAAAATTGTTGGGAGCCATCTGAAATTGCACTCTACAGTTTCCTTTGTTCTGACGCCGTCGCTTGTGATTGTGAATTCGCGCTTGTGTGATTGTTTTAGTTTTACAAAAAATGGCGATGTTTGTGTGATTTCTTTGTTTCCATCAAGATAGGTAACAGCAGCGCCTCGCTTGGTGGTGTCAATAGAAAAAATGGGTTCCTTTTCTGAGAGTGTTGCACACCCGGACAAAAACAAAATGCTCGCCACTGTGAGTGGGTTAAGAAATTTATGATTGCTTGATATTATCATGGATGAGTATTTTCTTCGTTAAATCTTCAACTATTCGTCTTGTATTGTTGCACTATCAACTGCTGGTACGGTTTGAGTCACGCAGTGAATGGAACCGCCGCTTCCAATGGTTTCGTCGGAAGGAATTTGCACAACTTTATATCCAGCCTGCTCGTAGGCTTTTTGAGCGAGTGTATTCTGTTTTGGATAATCATGATAGGATGGAATAAGAGCTACACCATTGACAACAAGAGAATTGGTGTATGTGTACCAGGTTCCCTGTTGAGAAAACCCCGGAACGCGAAGAATATTGTAACTCTTTCCATTGGGAGTTTTAAGCTTTGCAAAAAGGTCTGCCGCTTTTTGAACGTTGGTTTTGAATGGTTCCGTGTTTGCTTCTGAAATAAGAACGGTGTCATCGCTTAAAAGCTTGACAAACATGTCAATATGTCCAGTTCCATCGCTGGGGTCGTCTGGGTATCCGGCATACTCAAGCCACTGAATGCTTTTTACACCGTAACTCTTTTTCAGTATTTCTGTGACAGCTTCGGATGTTTTATCGTTGTTCCAAATTTGTGTGCGATAGGTTGTAAACAGCGTCCCTTTGGAGTCTATTAAAAAATTTCCGCCGTCCAAAATGAGATTCACTTGATACGATGGGGCCTTCACTTTTTGGGCTAAACATTTCGGAAGAGCGTCGTCGTCGGGGCGCGATTGATAATGTCGGTATGTGGCGTCGATGAGGCCAATGGTTTTTGTTTCCATTGAAAGGCCAACGGGACCGTAATCGCGCGCCCAAATGGTGTCTACCGGGCAGTCTGTTGCCAAAAGGCGTTTAGCCGGAACACCAGGAATGCTGGCAGGAGACTGAGCCATCCAGATATTGGCTTTTGTTTGCGCGCTGACAGTCTTGGCAATTTCGCTCAAAATATTTGTAGGTTCCGTCCAGCCCATGACCACAGCTTGAATGGGTTCGTACTCTGCGGGAACTCTAAAATGTTCCGGCAGAGCGTCGGGGTTTGTGGGGCGAACGATAGATTGGTTTTGCTTTTCAAGCAGAGGTTCAAACCAGTTTGGCAAAAATGTGAAATTTTTTGTTCTTGTTCCAGAATGTTCTGTTGTGGATTCTGATGCAAACGATAAAAGAGGATAGATAAAAAATGGAAGCAAAGACAGTGTGCGAACTTTGGGAAAGAGATTTTTTTTCAATGTTGAACTCCTTTGTGTTCTTTTCTGTTGTCTTCTGTTCTTTTTTTTTACTGAATGACGGGTTCTTCTAAAACGGTACCACACCGAATGGTGCGATGCCAACGGGTGTCACGCCTCAATTCTCCTGAGAATGCGTTCATCGGTAGGGACAAAGTTTAAGCTTCGCATGCTTTCAGCATAATCGTAATTGTTGTGCCTGTTTCGTTCACAGTTTCCGGTGTGCCATTATTGTGGTCATCGCTTTCCGTATTGTTGGTTTTGTTGCCAGAGTTGTTTTCTGGTGACGAATTGCTGGAGGCTGTTTTTGAGTCGATGGTTAATTTGCCTCCAAAGTTTTCCAACATGTATTTTGCAACAGGCATTCCAAAACCTGTTCCCTTTTCGCCGCGAAGCCCATTTCGGCTGGATTTTTTATGGGGATCAAAAACAATGTCCAAAAGTTCTTGGGGAATGCCAATGCCTCTGTCTTTTATAGAAATATGGACATGATTACTTTCTTGCCAAATTATAATTCGTACAGATTTTCCGGCGGGGCTAAACTTTATCGCATTGGTAATAAAGTTGGATAAAACATTGTGAGTGAGGGCTACTTTGTCTGCAAGAACCTGTGTTGTGCTTGAAAGATTGTTTTCGAATTCAAGCGTAACATTTGCCTGTTTGGCACGCCCATCCAAAGACAACCGAATGTTGTCCAGAACCTCGGTTAGCGATACAGGCACAATTGTGAGTTGAACTTTGCCGTCTTCAAGAGCGCGAATAAGTCGGACGGACTCAATGAGGTCGGACATATTATTGCAGAGTTTTTCGATAGCGTCTGTTGACTCCGTAACGATGAGTGTATCTGCGATGTCATCTTTGCAAGCTTGTGCATGAAGTTTTGTTGCCCAAATCAGATTCGCCAAATCGTGCGACAGCATTCTGACCAGGTTCTTAAGCTTTTCCGATTGAGAGGCTCCAATTTCTGATATTGCTCTTGCTTGGTCAATCTTTTTTATGTGCCAGAAAAGAACGAGTGTGAGAAGGGTAATTTGTAGAGACTGCAAGTTGAGCGGTGCGTACAAGTTGAAAAAGGTTGGGCGCACGAACCCCTGAGTTGCTCCAAGCCACAAAATAACCCCCGCGGCATAAATTCCCCATGCAATGGCGAAGATAATGGATTCACGGTTTCTATAAAGCGAAAGCGGTGTGCCAATAAAAACTATTGTTGCAATTGCGGCAATAAATTGAATGGCACTCCACGCAATGTGCAAGCCTGGAAGGAATCCAGTTGTGAGTGCAGCGAGCGACAGTACGATGATGGAGCTAAAAATAAAGTGACGTTTGGGATATCTTTTGAGACCCAGAAAGTGCTGGGAAAACAGACTCGCAGAAATGAGCATGCAAGAAGTTGTTAGAATTGTGTAGCGCCCCAAAGAAATGCCGTGGGTGCTGGAAAAAACTGCGGTGATGAAGCCAGAAACAATGAGCGTATGAATGGCGGAGACAAAGCAGAATATTGCATAGTACAGATAAATACGAGAGCAAAGTGCAAAGAAGAACAATAGGGAAAAAATTCCGGCAAACAAAAGAGTACCACTCGTGACGCCCAACACCAGGTGATGTTGAATCTCTGCTGCCTGAAATTCCGCTTCGCTTAAAATGTGAAAGGTATTTTGTGTGTTGAATGAAGAGTGTATATTGACAAATACGGTGACGGTTTCATTTGGTTCGAAAATAATGGGTGCCGCCAGATAATTCGTGAGAACGGGGCGTTGTAGGAAAGGAATGCCTGCGCCGTTGTGATAAGTTTCAACAACTCCGTTCGCATGCTGAACATAGTAAACCATGTGTTCGTTGCTCATCCCCGATTCGGGGTACAAAATCCAGTTTCGATTGTGTTTAGAGTTGTTTTGAACTTGGAAAGATATCCATACATTTTTTCGTGGAATTTCCGACTTTGGAATGCGTCCGGTAACTGTTTTCCAGGTTCCAGAAATTGCGTTGGAGAAATTTTTTGTGTCGGTTGTGGTGCTAGAACTCTCAATTTCGGTTTGTGTTTGTCTGAAATCAAGTTCGAGAAATGCGAATGAAGATTGGCTTGAAAAAAGATAACCTTCATCACTGAGTTCAATCAATGGAATGTGGTTGTTTGTTCTATAAGTGTTTTTGATTGATTCTGCGTACGCGTGACATATAAAAAAGAGAGACAAGAAGAGGACGTGTAAAACGTGACAACGCACTTTGGAACCCCATTGATGATTTGAAGCTGCGTGTTTCTGTTTTTAGGTTATCGGAGTTTTGCTATGCGTTGTGAGATATCATCGGAAAATCTCCGGACAAACTCTTGAATAAATGACGCAGGGTCAATTTTTTCATCCTGAATCAGGGGGGAAAGATTCATTCCGTAGGCCAAACCTGTCGATTTGTCGGTGCCGTGGGAAGTTGAATACGTTGCGTGGGCGCGGTGTCGGCCTGTTGTTGCGAGGTCGTAACGCTTTCCGCCAGCAATTTGTGAGTCAAAAACTCCCAGTAATGCCGCTTGAAGATTTTCGTGTTCGGAGCAATCAAAGGCAAGCTTGTCGGAGTCTAGCATCCAATCGAGGTCGCGCCAGACTTCAAAACCATAAACGTGTTTTGGGCGCTCTTTGAGAGGAATACGACGCATTGCTTCTATTGTTCTCAGGCAAACAGCAATGTGTGTGTCGTGTTTGTCGGCAAGGGCGTGAGTGTAAACAATTTCGGGAGAGGTTGCTCGCAAAATGGCTTCGATGTCGTCTACAGGATCCTTGCAGGAAGAATTTTTCATGGCCTGACTTGAGTAGTCTAACAGAGCAACTGCTGAATATTCTCCCACAATGGCTGCCTTTTTTTGTTCTTTGAAACGAATCAAACGCATTTCTTCGTCACTATATAATTTGTAGTGACCATCACGTGGTGAGCCGCGTCCATCGGTGAGAACCACTCCTGTGAACCAATTGCTGGGATGTTCGAAACATTCAATAATGCCAGGAGCTGCAAGAATTTCGATGTCGTCTTGATGCGCCGCAATGGCAAGATGTGTTGTGCGCTTGAGGGCGTCACTTATGGGGACATTGTCGGGAACAAAAATTTCTGCTTTGGGCTGATGCAACTTCATGTCAGTTCCCCTCTTTGAATTCAGGCAAACTTGCTGCGGCTATGGACTGCCCAACACGCCTGCTTTTTTCGTCGGGTAATTGAATGTGAATGCGTGAGGCAAGGTCTGGGAATTCTTCTTTTAGAACCTTATTTGCACCTTCCAAAATAATATTGCCACCAATTCCCGAAGTGCAGCGACCCAAAATAAGAACGTGCTTAAGATTGTAGAAATCGGCGTAGTGCGCAATGCTGTAGCCCATAAAATAAGACATGCTTTCCCAAATTTTTCGGGCAGCGGTGTCGCCCGCTTCCAATTTGTTTTGTACAAATTTGAGTTTTTCGGCATCGGTGACTTGGTTTGGAATTTCGATACCTGCGCGTGGAGCCAGTCGAAATACGCATTGTTGAGAATGATATGAAGCGCCAAGTCCAATATCACCCGACCATTCGTCGGCGGGCGCTTGCGGGTTGTAGTCAACGGGCGCAAAGGCAAGTTCACTTAGCCATCCGGTGATTTTGCCGCAGGGATCGACATATCCAACGGCTTCGCTGGAGCCCAAAGCAACGCCCAATACTGAGTTGTCTTCCAACGACATCGCGCCCGCAAGTGCGGTAACATCGCCATCATTAATGACTTCCATAGGAACATTCATTTCCTCACGGATGCGCAAAAAAAGTTGTTTGACTTCGTTAAAACGTTCTTTGGCAACTCCTCTAAAAAGAGAGGCCACCATGGGGCGATTGTCTACAAAGACTCCGGCTGAGCTTCCGCCAATGGCGTCTACCCGCGGCATTTTTGCAGCCGCAGATTGAAGTGATGCCATGATTTCTTTGTAGTGATATTCTGGGTCGGCGTGTTTACGAGGTTCCCAAATAACTTCTTCACTAAAAACGGCTTTGCCATTTATCACTGCCGAAACTTTCCTATCGGATGCTCCCAAATCGAACCCAATGCGGCAACCATTGAGATGCCTTCCCAATGCTTTTGGATTTTCTTTTGCTTTTGGAACATCAGATGCATTACAGATAACAACCTCAAATTTTTTTTCATGAACTGTTTCGCCCATAAAATCGAAGTCGAAGTGTCGTTGCCCAGTTTTGCTATAAACGTTTTGAATGTGATCTCCAATTTCTTTGGAACCGCCAACGTAAACTTTCCAGCCGCCTCTTTGCCATAAAAGAAATTTTATAAGTCGTTCTGCGTAAGGTAAATTGGCTTTAGAGCTCGGGTGGGTATTGGTAAAAACAAAGGTTTCATATCGTGAAATTTCGCCGTTGTTGCGTTCAATTCCAAGCACAAGAGGTTGTGCGCTGCCGCTCTCTTTGACGTCTTTGCGAAATTGGCGATTGGCCAATACTGCGGGCCTATAGTTTTCGTCCAGTGGTGGAACAAATTTGGGTGAGACGAGTTTGAATTCTGACATGGCTGTGTTCTCCTGCTAACATGAAAAGAGTAGCACGAAGAGACAGCATAGCATGAACGGAAGTGGTTAAGGGAGCGAAAGCTTTGACAGCCGTTCTCGCATCATTTTGATGCGAGTGTTGTCTTCTTGGGCGATGACTTCGTAAAATGCGCGTTTGTTTTCCAGCCACAAGATTTCGAATTCAGCCGCAAGGGAAAGAGCTTTTTCGGCAACCCCTGGTGTCGACAAATTGGAGGCAGAAAAAATCACCTTGCGCGTTTCGTACGAGTTTAGGGCGTTTGGGGGAAGTGTACGAAAAAACCCCAGAGTTTTTGTTGAGACTGCCCCGCCAATTGCTGCTTGGAGGCCTTGTCTCGTTGCTTTTTGAACAAGCTCGCGACCGATGTTTTCAAGAAGTGGAGAGTCGGCATCTTCCCGTTGCAAATTCAGCGAGGCAGCGGTATCAACGCGTCCCATAACAACGCCATCAAGTTTTGCAATTCTTGCTTCTGCCAATATTGCATCTAGTTTTTCAAATCCTGTAACGCTTTCAATGTTGGCAAAAAACTGTGTGTCTGCAATTTCTTCTTGCGAAAAAAGCGAGGGAATGGCTGCGGCAAATTTTTTGAGTGCAAATGGTGACTCAATCATGGGAGCAACAATGCGGCTGGCTCCCAGGCACTTGGCTTCAAACAGGTCTTTGAGGGCCTCGCATCCACCAATTTTCACTGTGAGCGAAAGATTGGCGCTGGCGATGAGGTCGCGAACGCGCAGGGCTTCTTCCATGCGCGTGCACTCGGCCTCGAAGTCGGCTTTTATGGCGATGGCTCCGTGATTGTTTCGGAGTTCGTGCAAGAGTTCAGTCATTCTTTTTTCTGTGAAATTCACGTTGCCTCCCAAAAGCAGACTATGGTTCTCTCATGGAGCGGGCTGGATATCAAATTTTGGAGGTTGACGCATTGCCAAGGTCCAAGCCTTTGATTATGACATTGACTTTTGGTTGCGCTTTCGAGTTTTCCTTTTATTTGGGAGAAAAACATGGATTACAAAGTTAAAGACATCGCACTTGCCGATTTGGGGCGTGCGCAAATTGAAATTGCTGAAAAAGATATGCCGGGCCTCATGACTATTCGTGCAAGATACTCAGAGAGCAAGCCTCTCAAAGGAGCTCGCATTGCGGGTTCTCTTCACATGACCATGCAAACCGCGGTCCTTATTGAAACACTCACGGCATTGGGCGCCGAAGTGCGTTGGGCAAGCTGTAATATTTTTTCCACCCAAGACACCGCAGCGGCTGCCATTGCCAAGGTCGGAGTTCCTGTATTTGCTTGGAAGGGCGAAACAGAAGAAGAATATTGGTGGTGTACCGATCAAACCTTGAAATTTGCCGGGGGCAAGGGCCCCAATATGATCCTTGATGACGGCGGCGATCTCACGGGTTGGATACACAAAAAATATCCCGAAATGCTAAAAGATATTATTGGTGTTACTGAAGAAACCACAACGGGCGTGCATCACCTTTATCAAATGGTTAAAGAGGGCACCCTTAAAATTCCCGCAATTAATGTTAATGATAGCGTCACCAAAAGCAAGTTTGACAATCTTTATGGCTGCCGTGAATCACTTGCCGATGGCATTAAGCGTGCAACGGATATCATGATTGCCGGAAAAACTGTTGTTGTTGCAGGCTACGGCGACGTTGGAAAGGGTTCGGCTCGTTCCATGCGCGGTATGGGCGCACGTGTTCTGGTAACCGAAATTGATCCCATCAACGCTTTGCAAGCTGCGATGGAAGGCTACGAAGTCACAACAATGGAAGAAGCGCTTAAGGAAGGTCATATTTATGTGACCACAACAGGTTGCTGCGATATTATTACAGCTGAGCACATGAGCAAAATGCGTGATCAGGCCATTGTTTGTAATATTGGTCATTTTGATGTGGAAATTGACGTTGCAGGACTTAAGGGTTGGAAGGGAATTCAGCATATCCCTGTGAAGCCTCAGGTTGATAAATACAAGTTTTCTGATGGTCACGAAATCATTCTTTTGGCCGAAGGTCGTTTGGTGAATTTGGGCTGTGCAAATGGTCATCCCAGCTTTGTTATGAGCAACAGTTTTTCCAACCAAGTGCTTGCGCAAATTGAGTTGTATACAAATCCCAAAAAATATCCTGTTGGCGTTTATATGCTTCCTAAGCATTTGGATGAAGAAGTGGCTCGCATGCATCTTGATATGTTGGGCGTAAAGCTTACCAAGCTTTCAACTAAGCAAAGTGAATACCTGCATATTCCTGTTGATGGGCCCTATAAGCCCGATCACTACCGGTATTAAACAGGTCATAAATAGGTCATAAACAGGTGCTAAAACGAGCACGAGCACGAGCGCGCTGCGTATGTTCTCAACTTGCGCACATTGCGCGCATCGCTCCAACGGAATATTTGTAAGCGTCCCGACGAAATATTCGTATGCGACTCAGTGAAAAGAAAAGACCATTTCTTACGGAGTAAGAAAATATGAGACCAGCAGATTTTTTGATGTACACAATTTTGATTGGAGCGAGCATGGCGCTCGCTGCAATTATTTGGAATTATTACAAAGGCCTTCGTAAAGCGCCTCGCGATATGTGGCTTTTGTTTCTTTTCAAAATTGTTGAGTATACTGGCTACGCAGCTATGAATATGACCGTTGTTTTGTGGCTCTCGCGAGACTGTGGTTTAGGCGATGTTGCTGCAGGTTCGTTTATTTCGGGCTGGTCTATTTTGCTGTCTGTGATGGGAATGTTTTCTGGCGCGCTTGTAGATGCGGTTGGATTGCGTAAAACACAGATTATATCTGTTTTGTTGCTTATTTTTGCACGCGTTATGTTTACGTTTCTAACAAACCCCACGCTTGTCTTTGTTTTTGGCTTTATTCCAATGGGCATTGGTTTTGCTATTGTGGGACCCCTTGTTTCTGTTGCTATCAAACGTTTCACAACCAAAGAAGGAGCAGCTCTTGGCTTTGGTTTGTTTTATGTATTGATGAACTGTGGATACGCCATGGGCGGTATGATGTTCGACTGGATTCGTGGTCATTTTGCGAGTAGAGATGCTGCTACTGGCAAACTTATTGACGAAAACGCCGGTACCATGCTTTTGGGGCACCATTTTTCAACGTACCAACTTATGTTTGTGTTTGGTGCATGTGCAACTCTTATTAGCTTAACAATTGCCTTCTTTTTGCGTGAAGGCGTGCGTGTGAACGATAATGGTGACATTGTTATTGATCCACCAAAAGCTTCTGAATCGTGGGTGGATACAGTTAAAAATGCCGCGGTGCAAACAGGCCGTACCATGAAGGCTACTGCAAGCGAACGCTATTTTTGGACCTTTATGGGAATGCTTTCCATTACGCTTTTTGTGCGTTTTGTATTCTTTCACTTTCAATACACATTTCCAAAGTACGGATTGCGCGTGCTTGGAGATGGCGCAAAAATAGGGTCTATTTATGGAGTTCTAAATCCAGTTCTTATTGTGTTCTTAGTTCCCATTGTTGCGTATCTCACTAAAAAAGTGAGCTCGTATAAGATGATGATTGTGGGTGCGACTGTTTCGTCATTTGCATGTTTTATTGGCGTCATTCCCAGCAGTGTGTTTGCGCATGTTACCAACTCTGTCTTGGGCGAACTTGTTTTTGTAAAATGGTTGCGCATGGCTCCTGATATGGCGGCTTTGATGCAAAATCCTCCCACCACATCCTATTGGCCGCTTATTTTTATGGTAACTGTGTTCACTGTTGGTGAGTCCATTTGGTCGCCGCGGTTGATGCAGTTCACTGCCGAAATTGCACCAAAGGGTCGGGAAGGTTCGTACATTGCTCTTGCTGTTTTGCCCTTTTTTGTTTCAAAATTCTTTGTGGGCCCACTTTCGGGATGGCTTGTAAAAACCTACACGCCTCTGAACGAGGCTGGAAAAGCGATGAGTTTCTATCCGAATCATCAAATGGTTTGGGTTTGGATTGGTGGCATGGCAATTCTCACTCCCATTGGCCTCTTGGTGTTTCATAAGTTGTTTACTCATACGAATGCTGACACAGGTGGAGCCACAACTCCCGAAAAAGCCGCCCTGGCCGATGTTGCAGCGGCAGAGGAAGCTGAAAATCCTTAGGTGCAAGAGCACGCTTTTTTTTGGGAGGTCTTGAAGGCGCTCCCGCGGATTTGACGGTTTTGGTCTGAATCCGAAAAAGCTCCCATGGTATGATGCCAGTATCCAAGGGAGTATTTAAGATGGCCTACATAGAAATGAACGGGCAAATGCGTATCTTGATCGTTGACCCGGAAGTGGAAAACGTTCAGGCAATGAAACAGTATTTGAAGCGTATTGGTTATACAAACGCATTTCACGCTCCAAGTGGGTACGAAGCCGTTCATGCGATGCGTGCTGGCAAAGCCGACTTTGTGTTTTGTCGCATGAATCTTCCCGTTATGGGAGGGCTCGACCTTTTTGAAGAAATGAAAACAGACTTTTCGGTGGCTCGCCTTCCCTTTGCTGTATTTGAAGAAAAAATGCCCCCCGAAGATGTTGCTTTGCTCAAAGAATATGGTGTCGATGGTTCGTTATCGCTACCCTTTGCTCAAAAAGATCTTGCCGAACTTTTGTCTAACACATGGGCGCGCTACATAGATAAAAACAATCCTGAATATTTGTTTGAGCAGGCGCGCCGTTTGTTTGCGGGAAAACGTGATGCAGATGCTCAGAAACTTTTACAGGCTCTGCTTGAAAAGGGGCATCATACCGAACGCGCGTTGGTGGGGCTGGCTCGTATTGCCAAAAATGCAAACGACCTTGAGCAGGCTGCATCCTTGGCTTTGCGCGTGACTACCGAAAAACCCGACTTTGTGCACGGCCATCAGCTTTTAGGTGAAATTCTTGTGGCGCAAGGAAAGAAAGTGGATGGCATTGCGTCCCTCACACGTGCCATTCAAATTTCCCCCAAAAACCCGTATCGGTATGAGGTTGTTGGTGAGCTTTTGAATCAGGTTGGAATGTGGGACGAAGCCGAAAAGTTGTTTCGCAGGGCCATAGAACTCGAACTCACGTTTCCTCGTTTGATGGCTGGTCTTGCAAG
>CAIZES010000125.1 GCA_903932045.1 uncultured Silvanigrella sp.
AGCTAAACTCTACCTCAATTTGAATGACAGCTTTTCTTGTTGAACTTGAAATCACGCGAACAGTCATGATACCTCCACAAAAGTAAGGAACGATATCAGGTTTTCCGCGCGTTGTCTACATTAAATGGCCTCCACACCCAAATTGTTTGGAACCGGAAGCCAAGGTTCCAAAGGCAGCCGCCGCAATATCGGGAGCTCCCAATGCTGACGCGTACATTTCAACCACTTTCTTGGAATCCACATTTGCAGGCAAACTATCGCGCAAAATTGTAACGGGAACTGTGGTTTCGTAAGTAGGAGTCCGAATTGCAGAAAATAAAAGCCCCCCAACAAGGCCCAATGTAGCGCCAGCTATTGTGGCATAACGCAAACGCCAGGCAATTGCTAAAATCTCTACGAGATCTATTTCATCGCCGGAAAATTGAGCAACACCCGAAGCAGATTGTGGACTTTGCGATACAGAAACAGTTTCCATAGCAACGAGATCTCCAACAAGAATAAAGACAATTCGACAATGCGGAGCATAAAAACAACTTGCCTCAACTGATGGCAGGGCAAAAAGTTTGTAGGACGCAAAACTTACGACATCATGCCACGACACCAGACACAGTCAACATCTGCAGCCAATAAGAAATTTCGCTAACGCGACGTCTTGCCCCACCTTGCAAAACCAAGGCTGCAGATATATTGTCCCGAGTCGAAATTGTTTACTCAACCACTTGAAAAAGGGTTTTTGCCATGTCTCAAACAGTTCTTGTTACCGGCGGCGCTGGATTTATAGGCTCGGCACTCATACGACACCTCATGAATAACACCAACAATCACGTTGTGAATGTTGATAAACTCACATACGCCGGCGACACCGAAGGGCTCGAAGTTTTTGCAAACAATCCTCGGTATCATTTTGAACGCGCAGACATTGCGGATATGGCAGAAATGTCACGCATTTTTTCGGAATACAGACCCCTCCATGTGATGCATCTTGCTGCCGAAAGTCACGTGGATCGTTCCATCAGCGGCCCTGGTGTTTTTGTTCACACAAATATTGTGGGCACATACACAATGCTTGAAGCAGCTCGCGCGTACTGGCAAGATCTTCCTGCAAACATCAAAGATCAATTTCGCTTTTTACACATTTCCACAGATGAAGTGTACGGACACCTTGGTCTTGAGGGCTATTTTAGCGAAGAAACCCCTTACAAACCCAGCTCACCTTATTCCGCAAGCAAGGCCAGTAGCGACCATCTCGTCCGAGCATGGCAGCGCACATTTGCCCTGCCCACCTTGGTCACCAACTGCTCCAACAACTATGGCCCGTGGCAATTCCCTGAAAAACTTATTCCCGTGGTTATCAATAACGCATTGCAAGCACGCCCCATCCCTATTTACGGCGAAGGATCAAACGTTCGCGACTGGCTCTATGTTGACGACCACGTGCGCGCTCTTTGCACGGTTATCAACACAGGCCGCGTGGGCGAAACCTACATTATTGGCGGAAAAGGCGAACGCACCAACCTTCAGGTTGCATATGCCATTTGCGACGCACTCACCGAACTTGCTCCCAACCCCAAAATTGGCAATTACCGCAACCTCATTACTTTTGTAAAAGACCGTGCCGGACACGATTTCCGCTACGCAATTGACGCCTCCAAAATTGAAACAGAACTCAAATGGAAGCCTCAAGAAACCTTTGAAACAGGTCTCAAGAGCACTGTAAAATGGTACATTGAAAACCAAGAATGGTGCGGTAGGCTTGTTCAAAAACTTAAAGATCATAAGGCATAATCCATAAGACATGGTCCCCAAGGCATCATCCCCTAAGGCCTCATCCCATAAGACATAACCCATAAGGTATGACCTCATAAATCATAAACAAACCGACCATCAGTAAAAGGGCTTTTTCATGACCATCAAGCGCAAAGGTATTGTTCTGGCAGGCGGATCGGGAACACGTTTGTATCCAGCAACGCAGGCCATTAGCAAACAACTGCTACCTATTTACGACAAACCAATGGTTTATTATCCCATTTCAGCGCTTATGCTTGCTGGGGTTCGTGATATTCTCATCATTAGCACCCCCGTTGATTTGCCCTTGTACGAACGCCTTCTGGGTGATGGCAGCCAATGGGGAGTCAACTTTACTTACGCCGAACAACCACGCCCCGAAGGCCTTGCTCAAGCCTTTATCATTGGCAAAAATCATATTGGAAATGATCATGCCGCTCTTGTATTGGGCGATAACATTTTTTACGGCCATGGCTTTCCCGAAACCATTCGTGAGGCATCACAACAAAAAAACGGCGCAACGGTTTTTGGCTACTGGGTGCACGACCCCGAACGTTACGGTGTCGCTGAATTTGATGCAAAAGGACGCGCCATTTCTATTGAAGAAAAACCCAAGCAACCCAAAAGCAACTGGGCGGTGGTTGGCCTCTACTTCTACGACAATCGCGTGCTCGACATTGCTGCAAATGTAAAACCATCGGCCCGCGGTGAGCTAGAAATCACAAGCGTGAACCAAGCGTATTTGCAAATGGATGAGCTGAATGTCGAAAAAATTGGACGCGGCGTAGCCTGGCTCGACACCGGAACCCACGAATCACTTTTGCAAGCTTCAAACTTTATTGAAACCATTGAAAATCGCCAAGGACTCAAAGTTGCGTGCCTTGAAGAAATTGCCTTCCACAATGGCTGGATCGATGCCGAACAAGTGATGCGCGTTGCTGCAACCATGAAAAATTCCGGATACGGCATTTATCTTACGCAACTTGTTAAACATCATGGATACAAAGTATGAATGTTATCCACACCAAAATTCCGGGCGTTCTTATTTTCGAACCCAAGGTCTTTGGCGATGCTCGTGGTTTCTTTATGGAAACATGGAATCACGAACGTTATACTGAAGCGGGTTTGCCTGTTCAATTTGTGCAAGACAACCTCTCGCGCTCTGCCAAAGGCGTTTTGCGCGGGTTGCATTACCAACTCCCTCTTCCACAAGGAAAGTTGGTGAGCGTCCTAGAAGGCGAAGTTTTTGATGTGGCCGTTGACATTCGCAAAGGGTCTCTCACATTTGGAAAGTGGGAAGGCATCACTCTTTCTGCCGAAAACAAGCGCCAGTTTTATATTCCTGAGGGTTTTGCTCACGGATTTGTTGTGCTCTCGGAACATGCAATGTTTTGCTACAAATGCACACAACCTTATCGTCCCCAAAACGAAGTTTCCATTTTGTGGAACGACCCCGAAATTGGAATTGAGTGGCCCATTGCCGAACCACGGCTTTCCGAAAAAGACGCACGTGCCCAAAAACTCTCGGACATTGATGCCACAAAACTCCCACAGCATCCGTAATTTCTTCTTCGTATTTATTGCATTATTGCATTATTGCATTATTGCAACTAAATCACTCTTTGCCACGGATAGCATCCCTCATTCAAACTCAGTGCAGGCTTTTCACTCCACCGGGACAAGCTACGAGGCACCTTTGGATGCCAGAGTAGAATATTGCCCCATTTTGAATAAAGCAGTTCAATTTCAAGTCTGTCAAAATGAGGTTTCATTGTGGCCGTTTCATGATGAGTGCACACAACCTGCGGCAACACATAATTTACGAGTCCCAATTGCTCCAACTTCAAACACAAGTCTAAGTCCTGACCAATGCGAGCAAGACGTTCGTCAAATCCGCCAACGGCAACAAAATCGTTGGCATTTGTCATGAGAAGAGCGCCCGTCACAGCGGGCACAACACGTGGGCAACGAAACCACTCCCAACGCTTGTTATAATCAAAACCTTTGCAAGGATGGGCAGCCACAATCTTAATTCCAGGGCACAAAAATAAGTGCTGAATTTTGTTGTTAGCGTACAAGAGTGTCGCACCCAAAGCCCCAATGTTGTGATGCTCAACAAAAAACTCAACAAGCCGACTCAAATCCGTATTCGAACGCAAAAACAGATCGTTGTTCAGGAACAAAATATGGGTGGCCAAAAAATGCGTTGGAAACACACTATTTGCTGCAACTTGTAAACTCGTACCAAAAGTTGCGCTCGTACCAAAAGTTGCGCCCGTAGCAAAAGCAACCGCTCTGTTGTTGAGCGCTGAAAAATTAAAGGGGGAATTGTCACGGTAAACACACACGCGAATTCCTTGCAACGGCAATTCACGTTGCGCCCAAGCAAGCCCTTCTTCCGTTTCTCTCTCGCAAGACCCGTTATCGGCAAGCACAATGCAAACATCAAACCCCTGGCGTTTCTGCATTAGCAAAGCATTAAGACACTGTTTGGTTAGAAACCATTTGTCGCGAAAAGGAACCACGCACAACAAACGCACGGAAGTTTTTGAAGAAGTTTCTGTTGTTGGAGTTCCCTTTTCTAAAGTTTCCCTTTCGGAAAATTCCAGGCCGTTCAGCAGCAAGCAAGACGGATCGCTGTTGCCCAATGTGCGAAAAAAGGTTACCACCTGCAACATCATTTCCACAAATTTAAAAACAAATCTAAAGGCAATTTTGAGGGGAAATGGAAACCAAATATTCATAAATCGCCTCGCCAAAACGCAAAAAAAATGCACCGATCCAAAAAAAGGGTACAAAAAAAGGTTCCCAAAAGAGAAGTTCCCAAAAGAGAATTAATGAAGCCTATTTTGTTCCGTAGAAACCTTACCCGAAGCGCTCGTAGCCAAAGCACTTTTGGGAACAGTATTTTTGTTCAAAACACTTTTATTCTGGAGAACATTTTGCAGAACCCGAAAATGCTGCAAGCGACTTTCCAGTTCCTGATTTGAAAAACCCTGAACACTTTCCTTACAGCAAGAGGCAAAACAAGGAAGATTTCCGGTTTTCTGAATAAGAGAAACAAATTTCTGTGCGTTGGCCTCGGCGCGTTTTCGCAAATTACCCTTTAACGGCTCATTGGGATAGGCCATAAGCGAGAGTTTTGCCTCCAGTTCGTCGGTAGCCATACCGACATGATAATAGGTTACCACTAATTCATGATATTGCTCAGGGGTAAGAATTTCTTTTGCAAGCAACAATCGCTCTGCAAACTCAACGTTCAAAAGCGGACGGGGCGAAGCCTCTTCAAGAATAAATTGAGCATCCACAGTAAAACACGCAAAATGAACAAGTCTACGGCCGCGTCTGTCGCTGATACCAAGCTTGACACAGAGTTCGGCAAAGTTTTCACACCCTAATTTCTCGTAGGATTTTTCTGTCAACATTTGCCCAAGCATGCATCCCAAAGAAAAAAAATCGTCGGCATTGCGCTTAACGCAAGAGGTTAACTCTTCCCATAAAAAACGCCGTTTTTTGGAAAAATCGAGTATTTTAGGAAGATTTCTAACGAGTTCCTCTTTTTTCACAATTATTCCCTTCAGCAAACCTTCAGCAAACCTTCACCGACACGGGATTGGAATCCAGAATCCAGTTCTTAGACTTTATGCTCAAATCAACCACAGAAAGATGCTGTTGCGTAACTTCTTGAGCCCTTAACGCAAGCTCACTTTCAATAGTTTCAATGAGGGTTCCAATAGCCTGCACCACTTCGGATTTCTCATTTTGCGGAAACTTTTGAAATTCTGCATGAACAAAACTGCAAAACTCGTGACTCACTCCAGCAAGCACGACTAAGTTGGAAATCGTTTTGAGATCGCGACTCCCAGCAATAAACTCATTAAAATGCTCTCTGCGAAGGGTGTCCAACACATTTAACAAATCTCGTTCAACAACCGACGTTTTATCTTGCTGAACATAAAGTCGTTGCAAAAAGCTCACGTACAAGTCGGGCGCCAACACCTCGCGAGCCGAAAAAATGCGCTCCGCCAGGGAAAAATTTGTAGGGACTGCAATGTTCTCACCAAGGAGCTCAGTGGCATCGTGCCAAGCCGCAGCAAACAAAACAAGATGTCTGCCCTTGCGATCGGATATGCCGAGACGCACACAAAGATCTTCGAAGTTTTGCACGCCTAGTTTTTGATATGGTTTTTCGCGCAAAATTTGTGCCAAGATGAGGCCGAGACGAAGCCAGCCTTCCGCAGAGTTCATTGCCGTTTTGTGCAGCAGTTTCCATATTTCGGCGACAGACAGTCCATCACTCAGAAAATTTGGTAGGGACTGCACCAGCGTGCTCGATTTTTTATTGCTCATAAACATCCCTCATGGGCCTTTCACAGGATCACAAAGCTACCGACTATACAAACTGAACATTCGATTCGGAAACGCTTGTAACACTTTCTTGCCAAATTTCCAACTCGGAATCCTGAGTAGAATTCAAAAAAGCAACCGCTTCCCGAGACGGCCACGAACGCCATCACAAAAACCAAGGCATGCGGCAGCAATGAAAGTGAAAGGGCTTTTCGAAAATATGGCTTCTTTTATGGGAGTTTTGAGCAACAAAAAGGAACGCCCAAGGGAAACCAGCCAAATCCCGCCACGAGTGAGAATAAAGTGCGTTTGATTTCGCGTGTAATAGTACCAACGCTGTCGGGAATAATTTGGAACAAAAACGCTTCCAAACACAGGCAACACAACGTTTTTGGGCTCGCCCATGCGATGATCCACCAATGAACAGGGCACCACCTTCACTTGATAGCCAGCATCTCGAAAACGCATGCAAAACTCGTAGTCGACCATATCGAGAAAATACTCAGAAGGAACTTTTACATTTGATGCCTTGAGAGCCTTAAATTGAACACACATCCCCCCAGTAATTACGGCATCACAAAAATAAGGCACCCCATTCAAAACAACGGAACGGGGCACAGAAACGAGAACACCCAAACGGTTCAGCATTCCATTGGAACCCACACCAACGCCAGGATGCACCGTTTGTGAACTCAAAATTGCAACATTCTCGAGCATCCCCTGTTCATAGAGTTCAGATGCGTGTTCCAAAATCATTTGCAAAGAATTTGGGCGAGGCTCACTATCCTGATCAAAAAACCAAATGAAGTGAGGGGCAGCATTGGCATCGCAAATTTCAATCGAGCGCTCCATTGCGGCACCAAGGCCCACATTCTCGGGATGATGCTCCCAAATTAGCCATTGCCGCAAATTTTCGCAACTCCCATCATCACAACACAAGGGCTGGAGCTGTTCAAACACGAGATCGCAGCAATCTTCGGGGGAATTATCGATAACAATAAGGCGCTCAACAACAACTGTTTGTTTTCGCAAACAAGTCACAAGCCTCACAATGGCCAACGGATCACAATAACAGGTCGCAGCAGCAATCACCCGAAAATTTTGAATGCTCAAATGGCTCAAGAAAATTCCTTTCGCTCGAATATTCTTCAACGAACAATCGTACACAGCTGCATTCGCTTTGCAACCACCTTGTCATATGCGAAAGCCAAAGATATGGTTTCTACATCCGAGTGGGACTCAAACATCGTCCGGGGGAGTTGTGTTCACAGCCATCCACAAATATTTTTCTGCAAAATATTTTCTAAAAAACGGGTTTGCACCAAACTCCGTCTCCTTTATATTCTCTCTTCTGTTTGTCATTCTTGCCCTTAGTCTGCGCATTTACAGCGTCGCGCAAGTCCCGCCGGGCAATGCGCCCGACGAAGTTGGACACCTTGCAATAGCCGTCCCATTAAGCCAAGGAAAAATTCTCACGCTCAAAGAAAGTACGGAAATCAATGGATATCCGTACGCAGTATACAATCCAGCGCCCTACATTCCGGGTGCAATTTCACTGGCAATGGGATCACTGTGGAAACCACAACTCAATACAATAACAAAGCCAATGCCTATTTTTTCAGACAACACCACCTACTGGGTGCGATCCGGGCAACTCGCTTGGGCTCTGCTCTATTTGGCAATGGTGATGCTCATTGCTAAGGATTTTTTCAAGTTAACGTACTTCGGATGGGTTTTTGCTATTTTGGCAGCAACAATTCCTCAAGTCACATTTGTTCAAAGCTATGTTAATTTAGATAGCATGGGGCTTTCAGGTTTTGCATACTTGATGTGGAGTCTTCACCGCTGGAAAAAAGGGCACATTGTTGCTGCTATGCTTATTCTTGCAAACTCAAAAATGAACTTTTTTTGTTGCTTTGCACTTCCCTCAGTATTTCTTGTATTGCGATATTGGCAACAATGGGCAAAATTAGCTCGAAATCTTATCCTCTACGTGGCGCTGCCTGCCTCCACGGCTCTTGTGTGGTTTACTTGGAATTGGTGGACCAACACGCGCCAATACGGAAGCTTTTTAGGATTTGGTGCGCTCACAAAAATATACCAAGACACGCCAGGCGGCACAAAAATTTTCTCGCAACACTTTTTCCACACGTCACTGTCAAGCGCTTTTGGCATGTTTGGCTACATGAATCAGCCACTCCCTGAGGCCTACTATCGAAACTGGCGTTTTTTACTTCTATTTATTTTTGCTACTATGGTTCTCTTCACGTTTACAAAACTTCGCACTCAAAAATGGGCTCGATGCCATTGGGATATTGGATTGCTGGCTGTTTTGCTAGGCAACGTGGCCATTCACTCCGTAGCCTCCTTTTTAAATTCCTATCAACCACAAGGACGTTATCTGTTTCCTGCTGTTTTTATACTTCTTTTCTATTTCGCAAAAAATCTGGAAACTATTTACCTTATTGCAATTGCAACTTATGGTTCAAAAAAAGACACCCCAAACACCCCAAACACCCCAAACACCCCAAACACCCCAAGCGGC
>CAIZES010000126.1 GCA_903932045.1 uncultured Silvanigrella sp.
CGCACTTGGTGCCGCTCTCCTTTTTTGCGGCGCCTTAGGAACAATCATTTCCACACTCATCAAAGCAAGTTTTTCGCGACAAAGGGAATGGTTAGCCGACGCAGCCGCCGTTCAATTCACACGCAACCCCGGCGGACTTCGCGGAGCACTCAAAAAGATTGATGCTAGCAAAAATGGAAGTTTGGTTAGAATGGCATCGGCTCACGCCCTTTCGCACACCTTTTTTGCAGATGGCATAACAACCTTCATCGGAACGATTTTTGCAACACATCCGCCGTTGGAAAAGCGAATACAATCGTTAGGCGAACCCAAATACCGAAGTCCAAAAATCAAGAGTCAACTTGCGTCATTGGAAGAAAATAGTGAAGTCACGTTGGGTATCAGCGAAGATCAAACCGCCACACAGTCAACACTCACACATTTAGAACCGCTTACACCTTTAGCACCGCTAACACCTTTAGCACCGCTAACACCTTTAACACTGCTTGCAAGCGCAGGCACACTCTCTGGTGCTTCTCTTGAATCAGCAGAAGCGCTTCTAGAAAGCCTTCCCAACAAATTACGCGAGGATTGCCAATCTCCGGAAAGGGCAACCGCCGTTATTATTGCAATTTTTATAGAACACACATCTTCTGAGAACGCCGACATTATTGAGTTCATCAAAAAATCGCGATGGTTCACCAACGCATTTATGGAATACGTTTACGATGTGCTTCTTCAGCAAATCAAAAAATTGTCGCTTTCGCAGATATTTGTCTGCTTTCAACTTTCCTGCGCAAATCTTAGACACCAGCCAGCAAGCGATAGAAATACCCTTCTTAAGATTTCCATTGCCATATCAGCTCACGACTCGCAGCTATCGTTGCATGAAATATGCTTACTAATGGTTTTGTCATCAACTCTTTTTGACGCAAAAATAACCACAAAAATTGGACTGAATCAGAACCAAAGCACAAAAGGGAACATCGCAAGAGTCGAGAACGACATCGCATCTTTGCAAGCACTTGCTGCACAGATAGGAAATGCATCTGTAACCACTGCCGGCCCCCCAGTCAACAGCAACGCCAACTCCAACATAAGCGCAAACATAAGCTCAAACATAAGCGCCAGCGCAGTATTGCGAGGACTTGGTCACGTCCGCCTCAAATCTCAAATTCAAAGAAAAGAATTTGTCACTCTTATCTTAAACATTGTGGCGAGCGACTCCATAATCACAAACACTAAAATGGAATTGCTACGCACAATCTGTTTGTGTCTCGACTGCCCACTTCCACTGCGGGCATCTCAATCGTCAGAAACCTGACGTACCACCATTTTGTTCCCACCTTGTCTATGTCACGCTCTTGGTATCGGTCGAAATCGTCCCATTCCATCGCACGAGGAGATTAAAGATGTTTGTAATTGTTGGCTATATCCTAGCCGTGATAAACCTATTGATAGTTATTGCGATGACAACCGATACACTCAAAATTTATTTCGACTTTCACGCCTTTTTGTGTGTGGGCGGAGGAACCCTACTGAGTGTTGTTATCGGGTTCAAGCCTTCTGGCATCAAACGATTAACAACTCTGTACAAAATTGCTACAAAAAAAGACGAGGACCCCAGAGCACTTGTATCGGAAATTGTGCGTGTTGCAAAAGAAACACGAGGCGAAGTAAATCAAAAATTTTTAGCAAACTATCGCAGTCAGCATTTCTTTTTCAAAGATGGTTTGCAGCTTATTGCCGACGGTTTTAGCGAAGACCAAATTGTAGCAATTATGAACGAGCGCATTCAAACAGCTGAAATGCGGTATAAAGAAGATGAAAAATTTATGAAATCCGTAGCAAAAATTCCCCCGTCGTTCGGACTTATGGGAACAACTATCGGTTTGATTGCGTTGTTCGCACAGGTCGGTACATCCGACGCCATGCGCAAAATTGGTCCAGCCATGGCCGTTGCAATGACGGCTACTTTGTACGGCCTGGTATTTGCATTTGCCTTACTCAATCCCATGATTGACCGAGTTATTGAAATGAACGCACAAAATATTAAAATGCGCGAAATAATTCTCAAAGGCGTTGCACAGCTGAAAGCCAAAAACTCACCAATTTATGTGGAAGAAGTTCTCAAGAGCTATCTCTCGTTTGCATCGCAAAAAACATTCTCCTTTAAGCCCGGAGGACAAAAGTGAGTGCCATTCATAGAAAAAAAGAGCATTCTGACGACGAAGGCGAAGGTTGGATTGTTTCCTACGCCGACTTAATGACGCTTCTTCTTTGCGTTTTTGTTTTGTTATTTGCAATGTCTTCGTTAGATAACGACAAAGTGAAGGCTGTTTCGCAAGCAATGAAAGGGTATCTCACCGAAAAAGAGGTTTCCCAAGAAAACACCGATCTTTCCGCCAACGAACGGCAAATTCAGGCTTTGCGCATTCTCACTCAGGTGATGGATTTGGGGCATCCCGATGAGCTTTTAACAAAGCTTCTCAAAATGGAAAATGAAAAAAAGGAAACAGAAAATTTAAAGGATGCCGCAAAAAAACTTGGCTTAGCTCCAATGTCAACCCAAAAATCACCCATTCAACGGTTTGAAGTTGTGCTTCCGGTGAGCGGTCTCTTTGAACCTGGTGGAGCTCAACTCACCAAAACAGGCCTGAACGTTCTCACAAAATTGGCTCCAAAAGTTAGCGAAACACTTCGTCAAGAGAATAGATATATCGAAATTTCAGGTCACTCCGACAATCGTCCCCTTCCCTCAAACTCTCTTTTTAGCTCCACGAACATGCTCAGTGTTGCACGCGCCGAGGCAGCTTCACTTGCTTTTATAAAATCGGGAGTAAAGGAGCGCCGCATTCGCATCTTGGGCAAAGGATCAAGTGAGCCATTTGCTGCGGCCAATCCTTCTGACGAAAAAAATAACCGCATTGTCATTTCCATTATATCTGAGGATTCGAAATGAACGAAAAGGCGAAAACAAAAGACCTTGGTTCTTTAATGAAAATCTTCCGTGCACAAACTCACCGCCTTTTTATTGCGCGAGGGCCATTCTATCGAACACAATCGGTAACGCTTATTCTATTTCTTGCCATGAGTCTTCTGGGCAGCGCTGTGTTTGTCAAAATTTCCCTTAACGGCCGACGTCGCGAAGCTACGGCTGCCGGCAACGCCTTTGTACAACAGGCAGCTCAACTCACGGGATCTTACATTTCTAATTTGCGTTGGGCATTGCCGGCAACAAGTCGCTACTCAATTTCCTTTCCCGGAATACCCGACGGGCTGCGTCGCGTGAACGCAGCCAGTTGGGAAGCGCTACAATCCGGAGAATTTTTTTCGGCACAAATTCCCGAAACGGCTTCGAGTCAAATAAAGCTTCAAGACGGAACCGTCGCCGCAATTTCAGCTCTTGGTCTAAAGGCTATTCCCCATTTTAGTCAGGACACTGTGTTTTGGAGTGACGAAAAAACTCGAAATTCCTACGCTGCATTTTCTAATGGACGCGATGTTTTTGTTGCATGTTTGCCAGCAGCTTTGTTTCTAGAAATTTGGAAACCGCTAATAGGAAAAGTGTCGGGCGATAACAGCTCTCAGCAGCTGCACCTTGCAGCAGTTGTTCAGAAACGCGAAATCCTCGACGATAAAATTTTTCAGAAAACAAATTTATTTGACACTCCAGTTTCCAGTACCGATCCATTCTTGCTGGGCGAGAGCCAAATAAAAACAAAACTCATAAGCGGAATGCTTGGACAACCGGCGTCGTTTGTCACCACTGCAGCAAATCCAATTGTTGGCTTTCGCGAAGGCTTTGGTGCCGCAACCGTGCCAGGCGCAAGCATTTCACTGGTTGTGAGATATGCCGCAGAGGGTGGTCTGGGTTTAGCTCTATCAGAAACTTGGCCGCTGCTTGCCTTCACTGCGCTCGCGCTTTTGTTTCTCATTTTGTTTATTGCTGCAAACGCAACAACATTTTATGCACCTATTGCCGATATTGCGGCACGCCTCAGCGCCTTTGGGAGAGGAAATCCACCTGCCGGGCTTGTCGTGATAACACCCGGAACAAATCACATTGCCGATCTCATCGACGCAGCGAACGAAGTTTTTCGCAACCATCTTCGACAAGAAGTTGCAGCGGGAGTGAAAGTAACCGAGTTTGAAAAAGCAGCCATCGCCGCTTTGGAAAGCGTGGAGATTTTGCCCACGTTTGAGGAACAAAAATACTCGAATGCCACAGAAATTCTCACACCACTCGGACGTCTTAGCCTAAATTCACTGAGTGCAGAAGGCAACTTGCATCCGGCCATGATTCACACTCAATGCGACAATGGTATCCTTCTTGTTTTGGTTCCATCTCATCCCGTTGCCATAAGAATTTTTTCTCTGCATTTAACAGCCATCCTGAAAACAACTTTGCCTCACGATCCCTTATTGCGAAAACTTTTCACAGATATGACCGATCGGCTGCAAACAAAACTTCCACCAGGAACGCCTTTTGCTTTCTCCGGCGCAGCAGCAGCTTTCATCGACAAAGAGAACGTCACAGCAATTGCCGGAAAATGGGAAACAACCGCCGATGGCGAAAATCAACTTCAAATTACAGTTATTGAGATGCCACAAAGACTTCGCGATGGCGTTCAAAGCGTTATTCCATCTTTCACCAATTGGATGCATTCACAAGGTCGCGACCCCACCGACGTTCGAATGCCGTTAAACGTTGCTAAATTCACGCGTGGAGAAGCTAACTCGTGACGAAATTCAGGACAGGTTCCCAAACTTTAATTTTATCGGGAATTGTTCTAGCAGGCAGCCAAGTTGTCGTTGGCAAATTTTCAAAAGCGGCAGCAGAACAAACGCCGCAGGCAAACCATGGTGCAACAACAAAAACAACTTCGTTGAGCAAAAGTGCGTCAGTAACGGAAAGCCCCTCCCCCATGATTGCTGCTGCGGAATATGAAATTGTTCCACAAAATGGTGTTATTTTTGTGCGCACAGCTGGAAGTTTGGAACGAAAACTTGTAACCAAGACCCTTCGAATTCCTGCTAACACCACACTGGAAGTGAGCCACGGAGCATCTGCAAAGGTTTCCACCTCATGGGGTGGTTCGCATGTTTTTAACTCCGAAGGCGCGTTCTTGCTCCCCGGACAACAGCGCCTTGACGATGTCTTTGGACGGATGTCTGTTGATGGCAAAATTGATGCGGCACTTCTTCCTCCCGACGACAAAAATACTCCAGCGCGGCGTCTGATTGCTTTCTTCTCCGGAGAATTGTCAGACTCGCGCTCCAGTGCAGACAATCGTATTAAGTCGCTTTTGCATCCTATTACAGTGGATTCCCCCGCCGAAACTCATCTCATAGAAACGCTCTATTTGCCGGTTAATGTTTCACTCAAGTGGCAAGTGAAAGAGGGACAAACAGAACCGCATCGTGTGTATATTTGGACGAAAGAGCAAATGCAGTATACGCCATACACCGTTGCCTCGGGCGGAAATGCAGCAGTGCAGCTCAATAAGTACGGCACATATTTTTGGCAGGTGGAAGATGGTTCCGGAAAATTTTCGTCCGCGCCGCGCACAATTTTTGTAAAGAGCCCTGGCGCTTCTCTTTACCCTGGAGGCGAAGCCAATCAACCCATTCGCTTGTTGCGACCACAACAACAAACAACACTTTTTGCATGCCTTGCCAACGGAAACGCAGATCTCTCACTTTGGTTTTTGCACGACAATCCCAAACTCGTTCGATATGATGTCTTCCCAAAAACCATTCCCGGTGCCAGTATACTGAGTGTTGCAAATGCAACCGATCCCACTTTGCGCGCAGCAGTTGTTCAGTTTTCTAAGCCAGGATCTTACGAATTCCAAATCCGTGGATACGAAGATCCCAATCCAACATCACAAGCACACCATTCAGCAGAATCGCCAAGCTGGAATATTCGAGTTGAAGATCGTTGCGGCAAAAAGCGAATTATAGAGACCTTTGCAAGCTATCAAACATTACCAAGCACAGGCAGCATGGTTCTATTCTGAAAGTTTTTCGAGTATTCCAACACGCATATTTGGAAAGACTTCGCCAGTGTGTATTATTCCTCAGACACCAAATTAGCCTTTTGTGCCCCTACACAAACGTCCCAATTTTTGATAGACTCCATTTTTGATATAACCAGTGTCGCCTGCGGGCAAACACAATTTGCGTTTGCGGTTCAAGAATTGGAGCGGTGTCTTTTATGGAACACCATGCGAGAAAAATAGATATCGGGCACGTCCTTTTTGTTGAAGACAACGAAGACGACTATCTTGTAATGCTAGATGCCATGAGACGCGCTGGATATTTCCTCAACTCCGTTCGCGTGGAAACCCGTGAAGTTTTTCTTGAACTGCTGCGCACTCAAAAATGGGACGCCGTGGTGTCCGATTTTCGTCTCCCTTCCTTTAATGCCCTCGAAGTCTTGGAAATCATAAACGATGCAAACTTGAATTTACCTGTTGTTATTGTTTCCGGAACTGTGGGCGAAGACGTTGCCGTCCGCCTTATGAAAGCCGGTGCAACCGACTTCATTCTTAAAGATAACAGTGCCCGACTCGGGCCCGTACTGGTTCGAGAGATTGCAGACTTTGCATCGCGACGCAAACAACATGAAGCGGAAAAAGCGTTGGAAGACAAAAAAGTGGAACTTGAGCTCATGCTGAATAATATTCCGGCATTCATTTTTTACTCCGACCACGACGGTCATATCCTAAAAGTAAACGCAGAATTTTCCGAATTGTTCCAAATTCCCGCCGAAGATTGCATTGGAAAAAACTTTGCGAGCATCACCAAAGGCTCACCTTCGGACGCCGAAAGATACGCAAGGCAAACGCTGCACACTGGCGCACGCCTCGATACCACCGAATTCATGACCTTCAACGACAAAAAGAGGTGGTTTTATGTGAGCAGAATTCCCTATGGTGGCAGTGCTGGAAAACAAGAACTCATTGCCATTGGCACCGACATCACAGAACTCAAGGAGTCGGAACAAGTGCTCATTGCCGCCAAAAACACAGCCGAGAATGCCATTTCGGAAATGAACATTGCCATAGAAAACGCCAATCGCATGGCGTTGGAAGCCGAAAAAGCCAGTGTTCTAAAAGATGCTTTTTTACGCAACTTGAGCCATGAAATTCGCACG
>CAIZES010000127.1 GCA_903932045.1 uncultured Silvanigrella sp.
GCATAACCGCATCAGTCCAGGGCTCCATAATTTCACGTAAAGCAAGCTCAACAGCCTTACAATGCATATTCACAATGGGACTCAAATCAACCGCATCTTTTCCCCAAGCCTGAGACTGAATCAAAATCATTTCTGCGGTGCGCAGCGCACTGCGCGCATCCACACTCAAACTAGCACCGTGCGGCAAGAGTTCTGACACTATCGAATCAACATCTTGTATTGAAGCGTGCTCCCGAACAGAATCGGAAGCGTCGAGTTCCGCTTTGTCGATGAGAGCAGCCACGCGCCCCACCGCATCACGAATAGCATCATCAATATGCTGTGGCAGCCTCAACAATTCTAGAGTTTTTAGCTCTCGCATCACTTCCATAGGATTATCAATAGTAATTTCATCCAAAATCAAAAGTTTAATATCATCCGACACCGTATTCCGACCAATACTGCGAATAAGCGCCTGCTGCGCTCTTGAATGCTTTGACTTCAAAAGCTCACGAATAGTATGACCTACAAATTCTGCATCAACATGCTGAAACGCCTGATACAAAATTGCCTTAATTGAATCGTCGGTATTTAAACGAACAAGTGCGCGTATCACCCAACGTTTTTCCACGTGAGGAGCAACTCGCATGCTTTCTTTCAAAACTTGCTCGAACTGTAAAATTTCAGCTTCCGTCCAATTTTTACCAGAACAAACCGAAGCTACCGCCATCCACCTCGCAATGGGTTTATCAGAGGCCACATGTCCAGCCCAATCAGCAACGTCGTCGTCGCCGTCACCAGCATCATCGCCATGCTCCGAAAGAGCATCAAGAATGGCCTGAATTTTGTGACAAATAATATTAAGTTTAGAAAAATACTCGTCACCCAAATTCACAGAATCAGCAACATTCAAGCTAGCCAAAATGTATGCTGAGATTTGTAAAATATATTCACTTTGTGGACAATCAAAGTCCTGAACTGGCGCATCAATTCCTTCAAGAAGGGTCTTTGCAAAATCTTTCCTACATTGTTCATTCCAAGATGCAGCAGTCACACCTAAAGCAGCTGGCACCCAAGTTTGTTGAGGCACGCCAACAACTTTCGCAAATGCAGCAACATCATTGGCTGGCAAAACGCTTCCAATAAGCAACGCATACAAAGTCTCAACAAATCCCTTTGATGCATGAGAACTTTTTGATGCAATGGCTGCCTTCAAAATCTTTTCTGCGCCTTCAAAAAGCGCCTTAATTAAATCCGAAGCAGGTGCATTTTTCTCTGCAGAGAAGCAAAACTCACGCTCCACACTCAAAAATTGAGCCACAAAAATATCCAACGCCAAGGATAAATCTGTTGTTAAAGACTTATCAAACAAAACCTGCCATTGCTTGCACTTTGGCTTGTTGCCAAACCAATCCGCAACAGAAAAACTAGAGTACAAAAGCTCGGGATCTTTTCTGTGCCAGGCTTCGTACATTAAGGGATCACATATGGAGGATATAAACTCGAGCGAATGACTTGGGCAATAAACACGCCAATATTCAAGTGACGCCGCGTCTTGGTCGGCAACTGCTTTTTGAATTCCAAAAACAGAGTGACGCGCAACTTTGTCAATACACTCAGCATTTCCCAAATTCAAAACCAGTCGCACAATTTTAGAACGGTTTTCCGGAGGTTGTTTTTCAAGAAACAAGTCAAACCCCGCAGTGAGATCTTTCTGCAAAAAACAACCGTATCCCGAAAAGTTGGGTTCTCGATGAGGCTTGGCTCGTTCAAAAAACACAATAGCATCTTCAGCAGAAAAAGCATTGCGCCCAATCGACGAAACTTCCTGCAAACCCCACGATAGCAGGCGCCGCAATTCCGGAATGGAAACAGAGTCGCGGATATCCATCAATTTTTGAATGTCGTCGCGGTCACCAGCAAAACAGAGATAAAGAATAGCCGCAACCGCAGCTTTTCTATCCATATTTGTAGCATTAACATGTGACGACACTAGTTGCAGAGCAACACGAATGGCATCTCGATCCTTAAATCCCAAATGAAACATCGCATTAAATGCACGCGCTTGCATAGCATCGGAAACTTCAAGATCGAGACCAACTGCAAGTCTTTCCGCAAATCGCCTATCCGTGGCCTCTTCGGAAAACCGAGCCACACAGTAAAAAACGCGCTGAGGTTTTTCAGGTGCGAAAGTTAACGAATAAAGCCTATGAGCAAGTGCACGATTTTTCGAAAACGTCATAGCGTTAATAGCATCGCCAATAATCTCGTGATCGGAATCAGCAAGCAGCGTGCTCAGCAAAGCCCACGTTGCCCCTGGGCGGCGAGTCATTCTAACACCATAACCCAAACGCGAACGCTCCTTCTTTGCAGGAATTTGCAACATAGCATACCACAGCGCCACATCGCGAATACGCGATTCGGGCTGTGCGCCAAGCGCACTCAACGCCACAAGACGTTCAGAATCTTTCTCGCACATCGAATATTTTGTGTATTCCTCTATCAACGACATCATCTGTCTCCTGCAATATAAGTTTAACCTGTCGCAGGCGACAGATTCAACAGATGAGTGGCAAACTCTCTGACCATTGGACGGTGGGCAATTATTATCGAGATTCGATTAGAGCCCCCTTCTTTAAGACGCTCAAGAAGGAATTTCTCATTCATAAGATCAAGCGCTGACGTACCTTCGTCAATAAGAACAAGGCTTGGCTCCGCAAAAAATACTCTCGCAAAAGCCAATCTCTGCTTCTCACCTCCCGAAAATCCTTTGACGCTATCGTCAGGCATTTTTTGCAGGTTCACCTTCTCCAAAGCAGCTGCTACCTTTTCTCGCTCAGCCGCCGACAGACTTTCCAGACGCCTCGGGTACACAACGTTTTCAATTACGGATCCATCAAAGACAAAAGGTTCTTGAGGCAAAAACACAATATTTGATCCCCAACACACATAGTCTGATTCAGAAGGGACAATTCCATTCATACGCACTTGGCCCGAACCCGGCATTTCAAGACCCAACAAAACCCGAAACAAAGTGCTTTTCCCTGTTCCTGATGCGCCAACAACAGCACAGACATCGCCACACCGCAAATGAACGTCCAAGTCAGAAGTCAACAATGCGCCCGTTTCGGTGTGCGCAACTGCCAAACGTTCAAGGCTAATAAATTCCACTTTTTCCTTTTTCGAAGCGCCACTTTCAGAAAATTTTCGACTGTGCTCGTGGCAATAAATAAAAAACTCGCCCAACCGCCGAAAAGCTTCCAGTCCTTTTTTGGAACCATTGATCATCATTGTCATCATCTGTAATGCGTTAGCCAAAATCGCAACCGTAGCCAAAAACACCGCAAAAATCTCACTTGACATTTCCTGCTCAGCAATGCGACGCAACGCAACCACAGCAACCATAGCTGCTGCAATTGCGGCAAGCCATTCCACAATTGGACTGCCCAGCGCCTTTGCACGAGCGGCTCGACGCCATGCATGAAAGAGGCGGGCATTGAATTCGTCAAAGCGATTTAATTCAAAATCCACAGCATCGTACACTCGTATGGTTTGCCAGCCTCGCAACTTTTCGAGCAACGCTCCCAAAAGATCTGTTTGAGAGTCCAGTCCCTGACGCGACAAACGTCGAAGAGTTTTTCCCGTGACGCGAATAACAACTCCTGCCGGAACAAGAACTGCTATAAATAACAAGAACAATTGAAAATCAAGTATCAAAAGCCAAGCTAAAAAAACAGCCGACTGAAGAGCGTTGGCAGGAATTTGACCCGCAATAGAGGTAAACGCCAAGCGTATCTCGCGAGAATCATCGCCCACAAAAGAAGCTAAAATCCCTTCTCTTACTTTTGTAGCGGATACAAAATCAAGTGACAAAAATCCCTTTATCGTTTGATCGCGAAGATCTCTGGCAATACGTTCACCCACATCCTCCAAAAAATAGTCTTGGGTGAACTTAAAAAAAGCCGTAAGCGCAGCAGACACAACAAGAATCCAAGGAATATATCGCGCCTGCAGTTCCAGCGACAGCCCTGCTGCCTGCGGAGTTCCCTGGAAAAAGGCCCTTACAGAAGGAGCAGCCACTGCGCCGACAAGATTTTCCCAAGGCAAGAAAGCTGGCTTCGACAAAAGTTGTTTTACTGCAAATCCAGTGAGTACAGCAGTCACCAAGGAAACAGGAACAACTGCAATCATGGATGCAATTATCAGCGCATAACGAAAAGGATACTTTATCAAACATCGTGCCCAAGACAATTTCCGAAGCTTCGACTTCATTCCGCAAGGGTTCCTTTTCAATCGAAAGTACGCAACCGTATCAATTTCATCTCACCTGGACTTAGCTCGTCAATAACAAAAGTTTGTGGAGCACCAAATTCCGGAACCACACGCACAGTGTTTTTTTGCGCAACAGGAACGGACACGCGAGCCACACAAATCAATGCCGGAAGTGTATTCCAAGCCCTTGTGTCGGCAACCTCGGTGGCTGCTCCCGCAAGTGATACAGCAATTCCAGCCAACGGCCCTAAACGTTTTTCCGTTTCATGCGCCAGAACAGCTTTTGCGGTATTACGAGCAATTATCTTTGCAATATATTTTGGCTTCCGATCAGCAAGCGCCTGTCGAGCCACGGCTCCAATATCCTGTGCAATCATGGTACGTCCCGAATCAAGGCCATTCACAAAAACAGTAGCAGCGCGTGATGCATAATATTCATTTGTAAAAGCCGGAAACGAAATACGAATGATTTGATGACCAAAAGTAATGAACGAGTCTTCTGCTTTCTTTATGGGAACTTTTCCAGCTTCGTATACAACAATAATCTCAGCAGAATTTTCAGCCTTTGGATCCTTCTTCCATGTAAATCCCGGAACATCCTTTTCCAGTCGATTCAAAAGATCTTTGCGATTCCGCTTCTCTGCGAGTCGCGCCAAAGATGTAGCAATAGATTCCACCTGAATATCATGTGCCCAGGTCCGGTTTTCGAGAGTCACCTCAAGAGCCCTGCGGTATTCAATAATAGCGTTGTCCCATTCTCTTTTCATCTCAAAAATAATACCAGCCAAATAGTGCGCAAAGCCATCTCTCTGATAAACGTTCTTGCCGTCCGCATCACGCGCTAAATTTTCCAAAACTTTCGTTGTGCGACGAGCCTCCACAATAGCGTTCGAAGCATCACCTGCAGCCAAATATGCAAGTGCCGAAAACACAGGCAACAAAACTTTTTCATGCGCCTCGCCTTCATAATCGGTTACAGTTTCATTAAGAAGATAGCTTGAGGTCTGCTTTGAAATAGATACGGTGTACAGTTCTTCAATTTTTTGTACCGCAAGATCCCACGCCTGAGCAGCTTCCAAATACTTTCCCGACAAGTACAGAATATTTCCCCGCTCCATCAGAAAAAGCACGCGATCGCTTTTCGACTTCGCAACCGAACTTTCATCGATACTCTTCAGCGCCTGCTCATTGCGATTTTGATATAGCGCAACTCTCATTTCACGAGTTTGTTCGCTATATGTTTGGCACGAGGCAAACGCGAATAACGTTCCTAAAGAAACACACAAAAGGGTTTTCTTGTGCAAAAGGAAATCGCTCAAAAAAGTCACACCTCACTCATCCTTTCCCACCGACATCACCACGGCTCCGCGTTTCTCGGGTGGCAACGCAGAAGCAATTGCCTCGCGTGCAAGATTTGAAAGTTGCAACACAGTGCGCTCGGCGACTTCAATTCGAGGATGAACAATAATATCGAAACGGTTTCCTTTTGGAACAATGGAACCTTTCGGCAAGAATGCGTCGGCACCCACAATTGTCACAGGAACAATGGGAACACCTGTGTCTTTTGCCAACGAAAAAGCACCCAATTTGAATGATTTCAAAACCCCATCCAAACTACGAGTGCCCTCAGGAAAAAACACCATGGAAATGCCGCGCTCAATTATTTTACGTGCGTCTTCCATACATTTTGCCCTGCTTTTTCTATCGTTTCTTATAACAGAAACATTACCAGAAAGTTTTAAAGCCCAGCCAAAAATAGGAATCATAAACAAGCTCTGCTTTGCAAGCCAACGAAAATGCGGTCCCAAAATAAAAAGAGCAAGAATATCCAATTGACTCTGATGATTTGCAACATAAATTACCCCATTCCCATTGGGCATAATGTTTTCTTTTCCTTTAACCGTGTAGCGCAAATTCGGCAATACCAACACCACGCTGCGACCCCACAATACCGAAAGCGTATGCAAAAATCTGGCCTTTTTATCAAATAAATGAACCACTGGCGAGCAAATTATAATCAATCCGCACCACCAAACTGTAACAACGCCTACAGCAAGCCACACAAAAATAACACGCAAAAACAAACCTGCATGAAATAACATCTTAACAGGATTACTGGCCATGATTTTTCCTATTCTTTATAAACAACTCAAGCAAACAACGAGCAATTTCCGACTTAGACTGTACTGCAATTTCTTGAACTTCTCCATCAACGGAAGTAAGCACAACTCCCTTATGTTCTTCGCCATGCAATGCACTGGCATGATTCCACAAAAGCGCATTCAGCTGGTTTTTTTGAGCAAATTCGCGAGCAGTTTGTAAACCCACCGCCTCAGACCCATCGGTCAACTTACAAGCCAACTGAAAGGGAATCTTGCGCAAATTTGGGAGTTCCAAAAACTTTTTGCTTCGACAAAGGTTTAGAGTCAGAAGGTCCGTATCACTTGAAATTTTTTCGGCAGCCTTAGCCTCAGGAACAAAATCAGAAACCGCTGCTATGTGAAAAACAGCCTCAAATTGCTCTGACTGAATCCGTTCCAAATACGACAACATGTCAGAATACTCTGGCAAACGATGCAATTCCATATGCTCCATCGGCTCCATTGGAAACACCACATTACCCTCTACTGCTGTTACCAAAAGGCCTTGTCGGTAGGCGTGTCGCACAATTTCATGCCCCAATTTTCCAGTCGACAAATTGGTTAAGCAGCGAACCGAATCAAGCGAAGCACGTGTGCCGCCATACGTTACCAAAAGACGGGAAGGCTTGCCCAAATGAAATCGCCGCGCACGATTGATGATATGAGCCACTTCGGTAACCAAATCACCCACAGGAGGAACTTTTTCTTTCCCCTCTTCAACCCGAGGAGCTACAAAAAAGATCCCTTCACGCTCCGAAAGCCGCCTACGATTTTCCTTTACAATTGGAGATGCAGCCAAACTCCCATGCATAGTTGGACATAAAATAACAGGAATGTTTCCACCCAATGCACTTTGAACCAAAGTGGTCACGCCATCAGAGCAAATCCCATGTTCAATTTTAGCAATCAAATCGGCCGTAGTTGGCATAATCACAACAGCATCATCGTGACAAATATGCTCTGCAAAACCAGAGGGATTCACAATAACGGGTTGTTCGCTCGCCCATTCAAGGCTTTCTCGCCCCACAAATCGCAAGCAGTTTTCCGTCACAAAGAAACGAACTTGGGCGCCGTGCCTTCGGAGCTCACGCGCAACCTTTGGAAGTTCAATAGCAGCAATACCACCACCCCCACACAGGGTGATACGAAGGCCCTGTAGGCACTCCGACTTCATGGCAACGAAAAGATCACGAACAAATGTGGCCATACCATCCTCCGAAGCAACGAATGGGTCATAACATTGTCTTATCATAGCCATGAGTCTAAAGTTTTCAACTCCCTAGGACTAGAGATTGCCGCGCAACACTTCGCATCGCAGTTTCTTCCGAGACTTTCTGCTTTGACTTTCTGCTTTGACTTTCTGCTTTGACTTTCTGCATTTGATTTTCAACAGCCACTCAAATTTCTACGCCGTGCTCTTGTTGCATTGTCCGTCCGGGCATGCTAATAGCCGTCGTTACCGCTCAAGGCGCTTGTTGCTCCATGAGTATTTTCAAACTTCGCCATTTTTTGTTTTTAGGAGGCCATCGTGCACGGATCTCGCCATCGTCGCAAGCACCCCAAAGGACGCCGCAAGGTCGGTCGTAAAAAGAGACTCCAATTCCGTCGTCGTCGCGCAGCAAGAACCGGCGGCTAACGCCTCGGTAAATAAGTTCGCAAGAACTGCGAGAACTTAGCGTACAGAGACTGGAAAAACGAATACCGGGAGAATTCTTCGGAAGTTCTCCCGGTGTTTTTTCGTTGTATTTTCACTTCATCGCACTTCTATTCTTACGCTCTCATTCGCAACGGAGCGTGCTCCACAAATCTTCTCTCTCTCAATAGAAAAGATTCACGCGCCTAACACAAAAGGCCACCCCGAAGGGTGACCTTTTGTGTCCAAAGCGTTCCCAGAAGGAATGCTTTCCCGACAAACACCAAGGAATTAACGCTTGGAGAATTGGAAGCGAGCACGAGCAGAACGGAAGCCATAACGCTTACGTTCCTTGATGCGTGAATCACGAGTGATGAACCCGGCGCTTTTCAGTGTAGAACGAAGTTCGGGATTAAAGCCGAGAAGAGCCTTGGTAAGACCATGACGAATTGCGCCAGCTTGGCCCGAAAGACCGCCGCCAACAACATTCACAGTGATGTCAATTGCACCTAGGGTATTTGTGAGCTTAAGAGCCTGCTCAACAACCATGCGGGAAGTAGGACGCTTGAAGTAGTCTTCAAGAGTGCGTTGATTAACTTGGATCTTGCCTTTGCCAGCCTTAATGCTCACACGAGCGATAGAGGTCTTGCGCTTGCCGACTCCGGTGAAATTCTGAGTTTTCATTTTTTCTTTCCTTTGCGTCAAATGCGAAATTCAACCATCACTTAAGAACTGTGCGCTGAGGCAGTGGTTCAGGCTTCTGAGCTTCATGAGGATGAGCTGTTCCAACGTACACTTTAAGGTGACGAAAACATTCACGACCCAGCACATTGTGAGGAAGCATGCCCTTCACTGCGAGCTCAAGAAGACGCTCTGGGTGCTTGGTACGGATTTCATTGGCAGGAATTTCACGAAGCCCGCCAAAAAATCCTGAGTGACGATAGTAAATTTTCTCAAGTTCTTTCTGGCCAGTGAGTTTCACTTGCTCAGCATTGATAACGATAACGTTATCGCCGGTGTCCATGTGGGGCGTAAATGTTGCCTTGTGCTTACCGCGCAAAACGTACGCAATTTGCGATGCCAAACGACCAAGGGTTTGATCCTTAGCGTCCACAATGAACCATTTCTTCTGAATTTCAGAAGGTTTTGCCATATAGGTCTTCTGCATATTACTCACTCCACTTGCCATTTTCATGGCGTTCATTTCCACGTGCAACCACATTAGCCGCACATTGCGAGGAAGATTCCCTGTTCGCGTTTAGCCCTGTTTTTCTGGGGCGTTATCGCAACGCATGGTCCAACAAAAACACAACGCATTTCCCCTACGCCATTGGGGGTGGAAAGCCCAAAAGCATCACGGTATTGCCCAAAAAGACCAACTCCGTGTTAGAATTAGGAGAAAATGGAACGCAAGAGTCCCTGAACTCGCAGAAAACCCCTTATATCGGGAGTGTGCCCCTTGGTCAATACAGAAACGCTTGGTATTGGAAGTTCCCGTCTGCATTTTGCCATCTCCAAATCGGTGGGCCCTTTGCTTCACGATCTTGGACAGAAGCTGGAGGCCGACTCCGCACTAGAGACAACTCAACGCCTAGCCTCAATTCCGAGGTTAGAGGAGTGCAGAAATCCGCTAGAGCTCATGAAGCTTGTCGATGAAACAATAGCAAGCACTCTTGCATCGGACGTTGCAACGGCCGCAGGAATTCATCTTGCTAAAAATGACCTCGAAACTACAGAAACCTTTCTTGGAGGCCTTTTAGCAGCTCGAGCTCGCCGACACATGAATACCTTGGAACACGTTCCACATATTGCTTCAGAAGCTGCACAACTCCTTATCACACTCGAAACAGCCTCACTCACGCGTGGTCCGAACACAAAAGTGTTTTCAAACAACCTCAACCTTATCAAAAATTGCTGGGACGAAAAGGAAGCCAGAGTTCACGAAACAGAAAAAATTTCATTTTCCGATTTTCAAACATTCCGAAACAACAAAGTGGATTGTGCATTCTCGTACTCACTTCAATCGATTATTGCATGTTGCGATACCATAGAATGCATAGTTTCGGAATCCATTTTCCCATTGAGCTGCCTCGCAGAACGCAAAAAGAATCCTTCAATAACATTTTCAACTCTACTGGCGTTTGAGAGCCGCGAGAATCAGAACAAAAAGCTCATGTCGCTTGTAGAAAATATGCATTCAAAAACAATCTTGCAGGATGCTCGCAAGCACGTCACAAAGGGTCGCTGGCTTCAGGCTCTGGAAAAAATATTCGACAGTATCGCCTCCGTGCAAGAAATCTGTTCTGTTATTCAAGATACCGAGCCATCTCCATCCATCGATCCCCGGCAAAATCGCTTTCTGGAAGGGGAAAACTTTTTATACGTTCGCGCTCTTGCACGACAAATTCTCGTCACCGGAGCCGCCCCTCGTGACGTGGAAAAAATCACACACGCGCTATTTGAATATGCCGCCCAAAACAATGCGGCATGCGCAGAACTCAGGGACGAAGAAATTCTTGCTCTGAATCCCAATATCCGCCGTGAAGCCCTGGCAAAGGCTCGACTGGAAGTTCGACTCTCCGACAAAAGCTTTCCCCTCAGTGCGGGTCACAAAGAATGGATTGTGCAAACAACAAAGCCCTTTACCCCCGAGCGAACTGTGGTTTCTGATTCACCGTAATTTAGAAAAGGTTAAGAAGACCTAGCCCAACCCAGGAAAACTACGGATGCTCTAGGCTTGAGCATTTTGGACCACCGTTTGCTTATTCTTAGCTTCTTCTGGCTCAGGATTTACAAAATCTTCACCAAAACGAGCACCCAGTGAAAGACTCAACTTTCCAAAAATCTCGTTTTGCTCAACAACAAGTTGCCCAAGTTTCACGAGCTCCAAAGACGCCATAATTGTTACAATGAGTTCGTAACGATCTTTGCAATCGTCGAAAAGATCCGAAAGTTCGCACCTTGAAAACATACGAAAACGTTCTTGCAGCGAAACCATCCGTTGATGAATTGTAATGCGCTGAACCCGAACTCTTACGCGAGGCGCCTGTTGTTCGTTAGCAAAACGCAGAAGAGCACGTTCCAGGGCAATAACAAGATCGAAAGAATTACCTTTAACAGGCACGGGCAAATCGGCAAATTCGTCGGCACGTCGCTTGCTCTCTCCCGAAACGAAAGAGTCACGCCCCAGTTGGGGTACACCCTCAAGCTCCTCGGCCGCGGCCTTGATAGCCTCAAATTCAAGCAACTTTTCAACAAGAGGACGTCGAGGGTCTTCGGGCGACATTTCATCTAGGCTTTGTGCTTCTTCGTTAATACGATTTTGAAGCGCTGGTATTAAGAAGCGAGCCTTGATTTCAACCAGCTCTGCAGCCATAGATAAATATTCACCGGCTCTGTCAAAACTGATGTCACCAGACTGATGCACAAAGTCCAGATATTGCCTCGTAACCAGTACGATGGGAATATTGAAGATATTCATCGCTTGTGTCTTGATGAGATGGACCAAAACACCAAGTGGTCCTTCCCATCCTTCTAGGAGCAATTGCATGCTGTATTCCTGTGTGGCTCAAGTTCGCCCCCAGAATATGCAAAAGGAGCAAAAAGTGCAAAACCCTGCATCAAAAATTGTCTTTGTTGTAAGATTGTCAGCCATTGGGGACACTTTGATTGCTGCCAAAACCATCCTCAATCTCATTGCGAGCGGATATATACCCGTTTTTTGCACTCACCAAAACTGTACCGACGTTGTTCTCTCCATCCCAGGCTTGAGGTACTGCGCCCTAAGCAATGAAAAGCATGAAATTGCGTTCTATCAAATAGTAAAGCAATCAAACGAACAGATGCTTCTGGAACCCACAACGTCAAAAGTGCTGCTGGACTCTGTAAACAGCACATCCTTAACAGCATTGGATCTTCAAAATACAAGACGCAGCAAGCGATTCTTGAGAATATTGAAGAACATAATAAAACCAGCACGAATCGAAACTCATACGGTTCACAAGCGCTCACTCTATAGAATCTGTTTGGTGGCGAAATCCTTTTTTTCTCGAACACAGCATGCCCGAAACACAAACAATGCTTCCGGAAGTCTTTATATCCTACCCCAAACCATTCGTCGCATTGCCAACCTCAACCACTCCGCAACCCGCCAAGCCATTGGAACCGAAATTCAAAAAACAACGACCCACATTGTTCCCAAATCGCCTCGACCAGAACTCTTGCTAGAATTGCTCCCACAGAACTTTCACAACAAAAACTATGTATTGATTTGTCCTGGAGCAAGCCTTCCACTCAAGTCATGGGGAGACGAAAATTTTGCAAAACTCTGTCTCATAATATCTCAACAAACAGATGCCAATATCATCATCATCGGCGGAAAAGAAGAACTCGAAATGGGAAACACAATTATTCAGAACATTCCCGTGCATCGAGCAGTTAACTTAGCAGGAAAACTTGCCTTGGGAGACTCCCTCACTCTTTTGTCCAAAGCACAGTACGTTGTGTCGGGCGACTCCTTCCCTGGCCACGCATGCGACCTCTTAGGTGTGCCCGCCACTATCCTTTTTGGAGCAACGAGTCCACATTTCGGCTTTACGCCCGAAGCCACCAACATTCGTATCAGGTGGCTGAACCTCAGCTGTAGCCCGTGCACGCGCCATGGTCGCGGAAAATGTCGATTCAAAAATCGCGCCTGCCTTACAAATATCAAACCCGAAGATGTTGCAAACGACATACTTGATTCGCTTAAGAAACTCCCCTAAGCGTCCAGACGCAGGTCCACCAAAAAATTCCCTTTGAAAGTCGCGAAGCCCAGTGATATTGGGTGCCCATCTTGTTACCAAGGAGACAATCATCATGACAAACAAGCTTCGGGTTGGAATTATTGGCGCTACCGGCATGGTCGGACAACGTTTTGTTTCTTTGTTGGAATCGCATCCCTGGTTCGAAACAGTTTTGCTTGCAGCGAGCCCACAATCCGCTGGTAAAAAATACTCCGAGGCCGTCCAAGGTCGTTGGAGCTTGCCCACTCCCCTGCCCACTTCCGTGGCAAACCTCATTGTAAAAAATGCCTCTGATGTATCGGCTATTGCCAAAGAAGTTGACTTCATTTTTTGCGCTGTAAACATGAAAAAAGACGAAACACTCCGCTTGGAAGAAGAATTTGCTCGTCACGAAGTGCCTGTGGTATCTAATAATTCTGCAACTCGCATGATAGCCGACGTCCCTATGGTTGTTCCCGAGCTCAATCCGGAACATTTGGAAGTTATTCATGCGCAACGCAAACGTTTAGGCACAAAACGTGGATTTATCGCTGTCAAACCAAACTGCTCATTGCAAAGCTATTTGCCCGCGCTCCATCCTCTGCGCAAGTTTAACCCCACAAAGGTCGTGGCATGCACCTATCAAGCAATTTCTGGAGCGGGAAAAACGTTCGCATCATGGCCAGAAATGCTGGACAACGTCATTCCTTTTATTTCGGGCGAAGAACAAAAAAGCGAAACTGAGCCTCTTAAAATATGGGGTTCACTCAAAAATGGCGTTGTCGAAAACTCCGCATCAACCGTTTTTGCCACCCAATGCATTCGCGTTCCCGTAAGCGATGGACACATGGCCGCTGTGTTTGTTTCTTTTGAAAACAAGCCAACGCGCGATCAAATTCTTTCAATTTGGAAGGAATGGCGCACTGTTCCTCAAGAACTCAATTTACCCAGCGCACCCACTCCTTTTGTAAAATATTTTGAAGAAGACAATCGTCCACAAACAAAGCTCGATCGTGATCTCGGTAACGGCATGGCAGTGTCTACTGGCCGCCTCCGCAATGATCTTATTTTCGACTACAAATTTGTTTGTTTATCGCACAATACAGTGCGCGGAGCTGCTGGCGGAGCTGTTCTCATTGCAGAACTTTTGAAGGCCAAGGGATATTTCGACTAAAAATCCATAACCTTTCGACTAAAAACTCATAAAAATGCGGTTAGGAAGGCCTCCACATTACGCCCTAAGTTTTCAACCAAATATCCACCTTCTTGAATGATAAGCGTCTTCTTTCCAATTGCGCGAAATTCACTTGCAAGCGTATTAAAATCGTCGAACGACAACCCAAAATGTCCCAACGGGTCGTGGTTGGCGATGTCAAAGCCAGCCGAAATCACCACATATTCAGGATTTACCCGAGAAAGAGCCTTATCAATACCGGCACGAAATTCGTTAAAATACGTTTTAAATCCACAATATTTTTCCAAAGGAATATTAAGATTAAAACCTTCACCTTCGCCAATTCCGTGCTCCTCAGCATAACCGGTAAAATACGGATACTCGTCGGTTGGATCGCCATGAAGACTTAAGTAAAAGACATCTGACGAATCATAAAAAATAGATTGTGTGCCGTTGCCATGATGAAAATCAATATCAACCAACAAAATCTTGCCAAAGGTGCTCAAGTATTTTGCTGCGATTGCCGCGTTATTCAAGTAACAATAACCGCCAAACTTGTTTTGCGAAGCATGATGACCAGGAGGACGCGCCAGCGCGTACGAGGTTTCTCCTGTTTCATGAACGGATCGAGCCGCAGTATAGGCTCCCGATGCCGCGGCAATAGCAGCAGACCAGGTGTCGCGCATAACAGGAGTTCCAACATCAAAACAAAAATACCCGGCTGTGTGGGGAGACGTTGGGTCACGGAGAGGAATGCGTGAATCACACGGGAACACATACGGCCAAATAATTTCTTCTTGAGCTGCAACTTCAGAAGCTTCAAGAAAACGGAGATAGTCGGCATCATGCACAGCTCCAAGAGCCTCGTACGGAACCGAAATCGGGGTTTCAAACCGAAAACGCCCATTCGCCCTTAAGGAACGCATAATCATATCAAGACGCGAACGTTTTTCGTGATGACGGAAACGCTTTCCCGAAATAATCTCGTGTGTCAAAACGTGATTCTTCTGGATGGGATCGTAAAAAATCTTCATAACCAACAGTGCTCCCATTTTTCCAATTGGCAAGCTTGGGTTGTGCCTAAAGCCCCAGAGCGTGATAACGTATCACCACGAGTAACCCTACTCCTAGTCAAAGGTTACCCTAAGATGCAAGTAGGATTTTTTGAAAAAACACTTGACCGACCTCCAACAAAAGTCGCTCAATCGCAAAGCCGTTCACATTTACTGTAAAGGAGGCCACATGCCACTGGTCACATTCATCGACGACAACATGACCGAAGAAGTCAGTGTCGGAACAAAAATGACAGCAGCTGCCGAAAGCGCTGGCGCAAGCATACTTTTTGGATGCCGAAGTGGCAATTGCGGAAAATGCCGCGTCCGCGTGAAAGATGGCGGTCAGAATTTATCGACCCCTCAAGAAAAAGAGCTTTCGTTTCTGAAGCTCATCGACGCCAAGCCCAACGATCGTCTCGCCTGCCAAATACGCGTCAACGGAGATTGTTCAATAGAGCATGTTGGCTCGTGAAGATTCAAACTAAAAGCGGAGCGCGATTATAATTATGCGCCTTCAAGAACCCCTTCAGGGCTCTCAATTGAAGGCACATTTTCAAAATCATGCGATCCATATTTTTCAATAAGCCCTCGCAAAAATTCTACCTGCGCATTTGCATCTTCAGGAATTTCAGCTGCTTTAAGCAATTCTCGCATAGGCTTAAACGCCATAATATCGTCGGGAATGACACAAATGACGGGCGCATCAGAAAGAAGCGACGGCAGGGAACCCGGCCCCCGAATTGCGGAGTTATGCAACATATGCCTAGGAAAAAGAGCTTCCCTAACAACGCGCTCAGTAAGCCCTTTTTCGTAAAATTCGAGAAACACTGTTTCATCTTGGTGGTACATTTTATCACCAACAATCCACGCACCCACAGAGGCTAAGTGAATACGAATTTGATTTGTACGACCTGTTTGCGGGAAACATGCGTAAAGAGAATAACCCCCCGTGTCCGACAATCGCACAAAGTGCGTGCGCGCCGACATCGCATTGCCACCACCAATCCAAAGCTTAAGACGAATAAGTGAGTTCACTGCGTCACCAATGGGAGTATCCACCCTAAATAGTGGCGGCAACTTAGGATTGCTTCGGGTAACGGCAATGTACATCTTTTCCATCAAACCATCTCGAAAGGCATCGGCAACAACCCTACGATTCGCTGTAGAACGTGCACAAACCAAGATGCCACTTGTTTCACGATCAATGCGATGGATGGGAGCAGCATCTGCATATCCCATCCGACTTGCGATGGTTAAAAAGGTATTGCGCGAATATTGCCCAACCGCATGAATAACCAAATTTCCCGGCTTTGAAAACACAACCACATCGCCGTCGTCAGCAATCACATCGCACCGATCAATCATATCCGGCTCGTGTTCTTGAGGCATGTAAAGCCATATTTGATCCAAATTCTTAACTCGATACGTATTCTTGACCCACGCAACAGAATCAGGCTTTTCTATAGGGAGGCGAGAAGAGTTGGCCTGAACGCACACCTCACGCGCTAAAATTCGATTCCGCCACTCCTCGCGAGAATGAAACTTAAATTTCTCCGCAAGGTATCGATCAAAACGAGCGCCAACAGAGACACCCTCAATGCGCACGCCCAAGCGACGAAAATCCTCAAGGCTACCTTCACGATCTCGAAATTCACGATTTTTTCTACGGGCTCCTGACATAGATTTAACGACCACGTCCAATTGTTCGGAATGGTGAAAATCCTGAGAAATTCTTGGTACTGGTGGCGTAAATAGCAGAGGAACTAACTCCAAAAGCCTTTTGGTTTCCAAACCTTCAACAACATGAATTTCAGGACACAATTGAGCTTGACTTAACAACGGGCGTAAAAGATCGATTAAGTTTTCGGCGTTCCCGCCACTCAAAAACAAATGCTTAACCCCATGCGAAAAAATCACGCTCAACAAAGCTCCGGTCTCTGAAAAAGCCACACCACGCATCATGCTGCGCTCTGTGTCCCACAATTTTCCGCCATCCAACCTTTGAGGTTTCCAAGAAACCTCGGGTAATTTTGACGTAAACGAATGCAGAGCTTTCAGTGACATCTGAAAACCAGGCAAAATCAAACTTTCCAAAATTTCACCCTGCGGAGAAACAGTCTCGCATGTAAGCGCCGTACCAGCCCCCAAAACGGCAACAGGAACGCCAAATTCACGGGCTTTTTCTGCGGCAAAAGAAAATCGCAAAGCCCTATCAACACCAAGTGTATCCTCGGTGTATTTCTGTTCCAAACCGGCCAAACGCATCACCGCTCTGCTATGAACTTCGCATTCTTCGATTGCAACGCTTGGAAACATTCTCCGAAAAAATTCTTGCGTGCTATCCAAAATTTTTCGAGTTGTGAGACGGTCTTTCACCGAACAAAATACCAGCACGATCTTAATATCTTTTCCAATCAGAGACTCCAAAATGGGACGCAATATTTTCACAAGCTCACGATCATTTGAGTTTGTAAGCGCATCATATTCCGCGTCAACTCTAATCAAATTACCTTTGTCACGGGTTATGGCCCAATGGACACGAGTGTTTCCAAAGTCTAAAGCAAGATTGTA
>CAIZES010000128.1 GCA_903932045.1 uncultured Silvanigrella sp.
AAGGAAAGCAAGCGCACCCCATAAAGAACAGTTACAAAGAGAAACAAACACACCGAGTGAGAAAACCATCTCCAAAAGAAGAGTCGAACGCGACTTAAACCGCTGGGAATAGCAAGCTCCGCAATGCCTCGATTGGAAAAATCGCGAGAGTACAAAAAACTTCCCATAAAAGTTGCCGTGATTACTGCCACGATATCAACCAAAAAATACGATGCAACATCAACAAGACGCGACTGATGATTAATTGCAGATTCCGACATCAAAGCCATAAGCGCAAGAGTTATAAAGCCAATAGCTACAGCAACCCAAAGCACTTGCCCCTTATAATTTTCGTGGGCCGTCATTTTAAAAAGTGAAAGTCCGTTCATATAAAACCTTTCAAATAGCAATTCAGTAAAGATCGCAAACAGAAAATCAAACAGAAAATCAATTCGGAAGCACACACCCTGTTGAAATGTTAAGCTGTGAGTTTTCTATGAGCCAGGTCTGTTTTGTGATATTTCTGAGATCCTGTGGCAGTTCATGTGTAGACATAATTACGGTCCGATTATTTTCAACTAAGTTCTTTATAACTCCTGCAAGTTCTACACGCGCCCATGGATCGAGGCCCGAAAATGGTTCATCCAAAAAAACAACCTTGGGGTCACGAGCCAATGCCGACCACAATTGAATACGTTGCTGCTGTCCCTTGGAAAGGCGATTGGCGGGTACGTGCAAAATGGATGCAATGTTGAGCGCAGGATGACGCGTTAGGGCAGATGCCGTGTTTAACACTTTTTCAGCAGGAGTGTCTAGCAACCACTCCAACCATTTTTTCGCATCTGCAGCCGGAGGAATAACCGGAAACTCTGGAACATATCCCGCAGTTTTCCAATTTAGAGGCGAGCCATCAAACCACGAAATTGTCCCTTTGTCGGGTTTAAGTAACCCCAAAAGGCAACGAATCAGTGTGCTTTTCCCTGCGCCATTTTTACCGCCAATAACGTAAAATCCGGATTCAGTAATTTTTGCCTCTGGGATTCTCCACAAAAGTTTCTTTTCTTTTTTTGTAAAGATATCTTTTGTGCACATTGTTTTTTCGATGTTTTTTGCAATCAGTATAGGTTGTTCGTGCATACTCATTTCGTGCGCACTCGTTTCGTGCATACTCATTTCGTGCGTACTCGTTTCGTGCGCACTCGTTTCGTGTGTACTCATTTCATTTCTCCACTGCGACGTTTTTCTTCTTGTCTCTGAAAATAGGCTTTGGCCTTTGGGAATGAACGATTGATAATTCTAGACAATTTTTCTTGATAGGCTGGGGTCGACAAATAAGGATCTTCACCCGTAAGCAACTTATTGGCGAGGGTGTCAATCCACTCCGGAGCCTTGTATTTTGTGTATACAGTTTTATATAATTCCCCAGCCTTCTTGAAGTCGCGCACAAAAATGTGAGAAATAAAGGCACCTAATAGCGGTACCTTGATATCGGTACGCGAGTCCCGCATTCCCAATTCAACCAGCTCCATTGCGCGAGCCGGATTTTCTTCCTCGAAAGCATAAAATAATGCCGGGAAAATATAGATATCATTCATTCCTATTGCAAATCGCGACAAAAATTTTGTATCATCCATTGAACTTTCAAAACGTGCTTTCACCTTGCTTTCTGCAAAGCCTGGCGAGCGCACGCCCTGAAAAGCGTCCACCGTATTTGCCAATACCGACATCCCAGTAGCAATATCAGACATCTCTTTATGACCAAAAAAGTAATTGCGGCGCAACGTGAAGTATTGTTTAAAATCCAGATACCCTTGAGCGTTCAATGTAGCCTTTTGATTTTCCGTTTCGGGCATAGCAACAGAAATCAATACAGCAACGGCTGCAGAGGCTACCAGTAAACATTCGGGAAGTCGTTTCACGAACATTTTGCCACCTTCTGTTTTACTAATTTAAAAATTGAGGAGACGAACCAGCCAAAGAACAATGCGGGGAATCATGATTTGCGCGACCCCAACAAGGCACAATAGCGCGAACGGAGAGAGATCGACGTATTGACCCTGCGAATAAATAACAAGCTTTGGAAAACGTCTGCGCAACCAGTTGGCGGGCGGGTCTACAAGTAGCGAAAAACCACGCATCAAGGGGCTCGTTTCATCGGCTCGCGCCATGCGCAAAACACCCGTAACCACAATGAGCAACAAGTAGGCGTTCAAAATAAAATCGATGGATTTCAAAATTCCGTCTAACACGATCATAACAACCCCTCACCTAGGCTAAACACACGAACGCTGCCAGTGTATCATTGGGAATGCGCTGCCGACGATGTCGGGTTCTTGGCGCCACCCGTTAACCTACTCCATGCCGTACCGATAGGGGAATGCCAACTTGGGAGGTTGCAGCTGATGCAAAATACCGAAAAAATGGAACCCGGAAACAATGTGTTTGAGCTCATCGAATTCACCGTTACTCAACCTCAAACTCCCGAAAACGCGTCCGTGAAAAATATGCCGCAAAAACCGATGCGCTACGGAGTGAACGTTGCAAAAGTGCGAGAAGTCATTCGCATGCCTGAGATTGTTCCTTGCCTTACCACATGCCCCGAAGCGCTTGGGGTGTTCAATCTGCGAGGCATTCCCATTCCCGCCATTCATCTCGCCCTTGCACTTGGGTACACAAACGACGTCATTTCACCCACGCATCAAATGATCGTCACCGAATTCTCAGGTCGAGTTGCCGGCTTTGTTGTTGCAACAACACATCGGATCCGCAGGGTGAACTGGGAGAAAATTCTCCCCCCAACAAGCGAAGCATTTCGTTCCATTACTGGAATGATGCTTTTGGAAAACGACGAGTTTCTTTTTATGATCGACTTCGAAGACATTGTTTCAGCAATCGACCGAAAATCTGGAGCCGGCAGGACCGGAATTTCCTCTTCAAGGAGAGAGACTCAACCTCGTTACGAAAACGCTCCAACAGCAAACGTCGAGCAAAACGAGGCGGTTATTCTCGTAGTAGAAGACTCGCCGGTGGCGCGAAAAACAGTAGTCCAGGTTGTTCGCGAACTTGGATTCCAAGTTATTGAGGCTAGTGATGGAGAAATCGCATGGAATATTCTCACGGAAGCCATTTCCAAGAAAGCACACAATCAAATCCGAGCAATAGTTACCGACATTGAAATGCCACGCTTAGACGGGTTTTCTTTGATTGGCCGTATTCGCGAAGAGAAAAACATTCATTCCCTTCCCATAGTGGTTCACTCTAGTTTAACCGGTGAATCAAACCGCCGCAAAGCAATTTCCCTGGGAGCCAATGCATTTGCAAACAAATTCAATCGCAAAGAAATTATAGAATCCCTGCAAGAAGTCCTAGCTTTAAAAGCGGGAGATTTGCTGTGAAAGGCGAACTACAGGTTTTACTCCCCGGAAAGGTTTTGTTCCGCGAAGGTGACAACACCAACGGACTGTATTTTGTGAAAGATGGAAAAATATCCATTTTCCGAGAACGGGAAGGAACTGAAATAGAACTCACCACCCTTGGCCCCGGCGATGTATTGGGTACTGTCACAATTATTAGCAAAGAACCTCGCTCGGCCTCGGCCCGTGCTCTCACACAAGCATCTGTCCTGTTTGTTTCCGCGGAGTCATTGGATGCTTCGCTAAAAACAATTCCGGTTTGGACACTTGCTCTTTTAAAAGATTGTACTGTGCGCCTCCGCGAAACAGATTCTCGCCTTTGCGAAGCAATCATGAACGAGAAAAAAATGCGTTCCAAAGTAGGATCAGGAATGCACCATGGTGCTCAAATGGCTGCTTTTTTGTCTGCTCTTACAAGAGTAGGAACAATTGAAGAAGACGAAATCAAACTCTTTCCTTTGAACGGTTTTATTCCACGAGCCGAAGCCGTTCTCTTACAACGAGCAGAATATTTACAGTCTATTTTGGATGGACTCGTTAAAGGAGGCTTGGTGAAACGAGTTGAAGACCGCAAATATGGCACAAGCCTCTCCGACCCCAAAGCGGCTGTTATCGAAGATTTTGCAGTCTTTTGCAGGGCTGTCGCAAAAACGGGAACAACGCAATTTGCACCGCTCAAATTTCTACCCATTATGGGAGCATTTCCGCGTCTCAAGAAAAAATTTCCCGACAAAGAATTTTGGAACAGAACCGAGCTCGGTAATGCTCTCGACAAAGACTTGGGGCGAACGGATGGCGCATCAATTGTCCGCAATTTGCAGGACATTCGAGTGATTCGCCTCAAGCCGGGAAGCGAAGATGACTACACTTTTGACGCTTCCCAAATTCACCGACGCGTTGTGTTTGAGTCGGCATGTCGGGAAATTGCTGCTATAAAGGAAGACACTCAATCGAGCTAATTTTGTGTGAGGGTCTATGAACCGTTTTCAAAGCCTGCCGCGCGCCATATTTTCCAGCATTCCTTGCAACATTCCTTGCAACATTCCTTGCAGCATTCCTTGCAACATTCCTTCCAGCATTCCTTGCAACATTCCTTGTCGCAATTTTTACCGCAAGTTTTACTTCATATTATGCTGCATGTTTTACGCCATCTTCTGCCAACCCACACAAGCATACGCTCAACGAGGCATCCCCAATTCCACACAAGTCCGCGACACACCCTTAACGGGATTCCCTGGAGTGTTTGATACTTTTACACCAAAAAAAGATTCCTTTGTGGTAAGTGGAACTCTTTGTCAAAATCCTCTTGTTCCCGTTTTTGGAGTTCCTGTCGAATACGGCTTGTCAGAAAACCTGAGCATGGGAACCAATATTGGACTCCTTCCTCTTCTTGCCGCAAAATCGCGCGCATTTGGGGGAAAAATTCGCTATCGCATACCGTGGTCATCCGATCTTGTTTCGTCGTTTAGCGCTTGGGGCTACAATTTGGCGTTACCATCAAGCGTAACAGGAGGAAACTCTAGCACCATCAAAGGAAGCTTACTTTTGGCCACAACTTCGTATTTTTTTTCCGATCGTTTTTGGCTCAATGCCAACGCCGGCGGCTTTTGGCTCACCACCGAACAAGGAAGCGCTGGCAGTGCCAAATTTCAAAAAAGTGCCCTCTCAACCACATTTCTAGGGGCTGGCGCGCAATATTTTACAGCTTCGTGGTTTGGTGTTCGTGGTTCTGCTATACTTCCATACAAATTTGAAACAGTGTCGGACGGAGGTCCCGAAAGCGGAGTAACCGGAGGAACAGTATCATTGAAGGCAGGAACAAATTCTACCAGCCTTCTGGTTTGGTCGTTTTTGACCGACTTTCGAATTGGACAGGATTGGCTTTTGTCACTCGGATTACTCAGTGCAGATAGTGTTGGTGCAGCTGGATATTCCTTTGATTTATCGTATCGGTGGTGACTATGCAAAAACATCTTCGCATTCTAATGCCCCACTCATTGCTTCTGGTACACATCGCATTAGGCGGCTGTTCCAATGCAGGAACGCAATTGGCATCGGCACCCTACACACTCCAAGTGGTTTCACTCATTCCGCCCTCAAATCCTGCAAATCCTGCAACGTTCGAAATTGCAAACAAGACGCTTTCAACACTGCAGGATATTGATACCCTCGATGGCTCGTTTGCAAAAATGTATTTTGGTGGAGTTTTGAAGGCTCACTCTGTTTTGGGATCACTTGTGAGCAGTGGGCACTTTGAGTCGGGAGAAACTCCCAAACTCAGGTATCACGTGAGCGACAATGTTGCTGTTCCAAACGACTACCTCACACTCGCAATGTTCTCTGCCTATTATCAGTTCGACCAAATAGCGTCACGAATTGCCACTCTTTATGGTTTGCAACCAACCGCTTTGGCATCCGCGCAAAAAAATGGAAAATACGAAGTCCTTTTTGAACCCAGTATGCAAATTGAATCACAAACAATTTCGGGGTCCATTGCCAGCAAACGAAATGCAGCTTTCGTTCCGGGTCAGGGGCAATTTGTTCTTTTTGAACGATCCCTCGCAGAAAAAGTTCCACTGGCTACAAATTTACAAGTTTTGGCTCACGAATTTGGCCACGCTGTATTCGACTATACTTTTTATGACAACGCTTATTCCGACTCAATTCTGTATGCAGGCAACTTCATTATATCAGGCATTAATGAAGGCTTTGCCGATTTCACCAGTTTTTTGTGGAGTGGATCGGCAGATGTGTTGTCGGGCAGTCTTGCTGGCATCAGCGCTGTTACCGAACGCAATTTTATTACGTCCACATACACATTACTCACTGCGCCAGCCAATTGCACAGGTGGTTTTTATTGTATAGGAACTTTATTTGCCCGGTCTTTGTGGCAAGCCTCAGTGGATTCTCCAACCGACGCTCAAGCATTGGCTCAATCACTTCCAGCTGCACTGCGCGCAGTACGGAGCGCTTTGGATGCTTCAAAAATAACAGTTGATCCCAATAGCTCGCAAACAACTCTTATCACTCAATCCGACTTCGTTGTTTTGAAAACTTTTCTAGCATCGTTGGCTGGTAGCATAGGAACTCTGACTCCATCACTCACTGCGCCACTTTGCACTCGGTTCGCCAATAATTTCTCGCTGCAAAATGACGTCAGCTGGAATTGTCCGCTCTAGGAATACAGGAGAAAAAATGATCGCCAGGGCGTTACAACTTTTAAAAGCAACAACAGCGATAGCGGTATATTTCATATTTTCAGCACAAATTGCCTGTGCCAACGGCAACACTTTTGAAATGGCGGCAGGAGGGGCTGCAGCTTGGAGCGAGCGACAACAATATGCAAGTCGAACACAAAGTTTTTTTGCACCCGAAGCCTTGCTGTATGCTTACATACCTATTTGGGAAAATCTTTATGCACGCTCTGGCACGCGAATTTCGTACCAATGGGAACAACCCGATATGCCTTCGTCGGTACGGGTTGAAGAACGCGATTTTTCGGCACAGGCAGAAGCAGGTTTTGTATGGAACAGTGCTGTTATTCCAAGCTTATCGGTTGGAGTAGGGCGCATTTGGCGAAACACAACTCTCAAAACAGATTCCCCCATAGTGGCTGTTGCTTCTGGAATTTCCGAAAAAACACAGCTCAATTTTTGGATTGCACAATTTGGACTGGGTCTCCCAATTCTCATTCCATCCCTAGTGGTAGAGCCTTTTTGGCGCTACCAGTCGGCGTCAAAAGATTGGAGACTTCGTTCGGTGTTTGGAATTGAAGCAACAATTTCTTTCCTTCATTAGTCAATTTTTTCATCCCGCCATTTTTGCGACTCACACGCATCTCCGATATTAGGTCAAAATAAGGTTGTTCCCAGAAGTATCACTCAGAAGCAAAAGAGTGAAACGCGTTCAACCGAAATTGCTTGCACAAAGGAGCAATCTGGATGCAAACAGGCCAGACAAAAGTTCCCGAGAAACTACCGCTTCTTCCCCTAAAAGACATCGTGGTTTTTCCGCAGATGATTATTCCCGTATTTGTTGCCGAAGACATTTGCCTGCGCGCAGTTGAAGCTGCTGTTGCAGGAAATAAACTTATATTTCTTTCCGCATTTCGTGTCGATCCGGAACACATGTCTGAAAAGTGTCCCGAAACCAAAGTGTCACTCACTCCGCCATTCGACGTTTACGACATTGGCACTGTTGCCATGGTTATGCGCTCCAGGCGGCTACCGGATGGACGCACAAAAGTTTTGCTGCAAGGCATGCACAAAGGTGAAATCAAAAGTTTTGCTGGAGTCGACGGCTATCCTTCGGTGCGGGTTTCTGCACTCGTAGACGACACTCTTGAAAGTTCCGACCCCGAAGCATCCAACTGCATGAAGGGCATTCGAGAAAACTTAGAAAGACTTGTTGGATTGGGCAAAAGCATTTCACCAGATGTTCTTATGCTGCTTGATGAAGTCAGCGATTGCGGAAAATTTGCAGATCTTGTTGCAAGCAATCTTACGCTCAAAATTCACGAAGCTCAAAAAATTCTGGGAACAACTTCTCCGCTCACGCGACTCAAAAAGGTTCACGCTTTTCTTGCAAAAGAATCGGAATCTGCTGCATCAATGCCTCGCCAGGGACGTGACGATTTACAACGCACACAACGGGAAGCATTCTTGCGCGAACAACTCAAGATGATTAAGAATGAACTTTCCGACGCCGATGGCACCGATGAACTCAAAGAACTCAAAGAAAAAGTAGACAAAGCAAGCATGCCTCCCGAAGCACTGCAAGAAACAATGCGCCAATTACGACGTTTAGAACGCATGAGTCCAGAGTCGTCGGAAGCAACCATGGCTCGCACCTACGTGGAATGGATGAGCGACATTCCGTGGACAACAACCAGTGAATCAAAAGTTGATTTGCAAACAAGTAAAAAAGTTTTGGACGAAGATCACTACGGTCTGGAAAAAATTAAAGATCGCATTCAAGAGTATTTGGCCGTAAGAAAACTCAATCCAAATATCAAAGGACCCATTCTTTGTTTTGTGGGGCCACCTGGCGTTGGAAAAACCAGTTTAGGCCGCTCCATTGCTCGTGCGCTGAATAGAAAATTCGCGCGTATCAGCTTGGGAGGATTGCGGGACGAATCTGAAATTCGCGGTCATCGGCGCACCTATGTGGGTGCTCAACCCGGACGCATTATTCAATCACTTCGCAACGTGGGAACAATTAATCCAGTCATTATGCTCGATGAACTCGACAAACTTGCAAGCGATTTTAAAGGAGATCCCTCAAGCGCACTTTTGGAAGTTTTGGATCCCGAGCAAAACCACGGTTTTTCCGATCACTACTTAATGGTGCCATACGACCTCTCACAATGCATGTTTATCGCCAACGCAAATAGACTCGATGCCATTCCCGCAGCACTTCGCGATCGTCTTGAAATTATAGAAGTGGGGGGCTACTGCGAAGACGAAAAACTGCAAATTGCAAGAGGACACATCATTCCCAAAACTCTTGTGCAACATGGACTCACTGCCGAATTGCTGCAATTTCAGGACTCCGCAGTTTCACTTATGATTAATGGATATACAAGAGAATCGGGACTTCGTGGGCTCGAAAAAACCATTGCCTCCATTACGCGCAAACTCGCACGAAACGTGGCTGAGTCCGACGAAAAAGGAAAGCATCGGAAACCCATAAAAGTGACTCCCAAACTCACTCGCGAATTATTGGGCGAAGAAACCTATTTGCCATCGGATCATTGCAATACTGTGCCTCGCGTTGGAGTGTCCACTGGATTGGCCTACACATCGGCGGGCGGCGACATTTTGGAAATGGAAGTTAATCTCTCACGCGGAAAAGGATGCCTCATTCTTACCGGGCAACTTGGCGATGTCATGAAAGAGTCTGCTCAAACCGCACTCAGCTACATCAAAAGCAAATCGGAATTTTTAGGAATCCCCGCATCCACATTTTCCGACTTCGACGTTCATCTTCATGCTCCCGCCGGTGCTGTTCCCAAAGACGGCCCCAGTGCTGGAGTTGCCATTTGTTTAGCTTTGGTTTCGGCGTTTACGGGAAGACCAATGCGTCAGGACGTAGCAATGACCGGAGAAATTTCGTTGCATGGGAGAGTTCTGCCGGTAGGGGGATTGCGCGAGAAAATTTTGGCGGCAATTCGCTCGGAAATTTCCATTGTTCTTGTTCCCGAAAAAAACCGCGGAACCATCAATGAGCTTCCCAACAACATCCGCAAAGGAATAGACCTTCGGTACATGAAAAATGTGGACGAGGTTTTGTTGCTGTGTTTGTTGCCCGTTGGTGCGGTTGGCGCAACCTCCGAAGGATCACGAATTTCAGCATGGGAATCCGATGAAGTTGCAGCACAATCGGCCGACTGCTAAAACTCTCAAATTTAAAATCGTCAAATTTCAATAGACAAGAGTTCGGCTACTTTCAAAACGGGCACAACTAAAAAATCTTTGAGACGTGCCCCAACTTCGCGCACGCTTGGAAATATTCCATTGGGTGCTGTGTTTGCAAGAACTCCTTCAGCGTCAATATCAAAAATTTTGGCAAGCCAAAGAGCGCGCGGAAGATGATAGTCCTGCGAAACAATATATGCTGACGTAATATTAAAAACCCTGTTTGCGCGCAGCAACGACATTGCGGTTGAATAGCCTTCTTGGTCCACAAAAATAGATTCCAGGGGCACGCCGTGTTTGAGTGCATAACGAGTCATGGCCGTGGTTTCGTTGTACCACGGACCAGTGCCGTCGCCCGTGAGCAAAATCTTTTTCACAACCCCTGCCTCGTGCAATTCAATGGCTTTGGTCATGCGATCCAGGAGTGCCCCCGACAGATGTTCGCGATACACACTTGCTCCAAGCACAATAACAAAAGGCCGCTCGGTGGTAGGGGGAGCCGATAAAATTTGGCTACGTCCGCTCACTTCAATCCAAATATTGGCAATAAGAAGCAACACTCCCGAAACAATTGAGAGCATAAAAATTGTTCTTATGGTGCGAGCCAATGAGCGTATAGACAAGCAATACTCCTTCCGTCTTGGACGGGGCGACTGCATTCTGCCAATTTTGCATCCGTTCGTCAAAATAACTCACTCCCGAAATGACAAATTTTAGTCTACAATGGGAATTAATATGACGAATTTTGTGAGGTGCTGGAAATGACCCGAGTGCATTCCTTAGCTCTTTTAGGCTTGATTGGGTTTTTGTCTCAAAATAGGGCATTTGCCGGAGTTTCAGAAAAAGCACCGGTCTCTTCCCAAGCAATAGCGGCACGAAGCTCAATGCCCGCCGTAAGGCGCATTGGCATTTTGGCTGCACACACCAATGTTGTGGCTTTCCGTGAATTCATGCGCGACGAATCGCGAAATTTGGGGGGATTTCTGTCACTTCCGATTACGGACGATCAAGTTTCACGCGAAGTTTCGCAAATGGTGAGTCGTGCTGTAAACAATTCGGGACGCTTTTGGAGCCTGTCCATGGACGCTCTTGTTGAGCTTTCCGGAGTGTCGCCACTTCCCGCTCGCGACTACAGCGCAGCAGAATTGCGTTTGTATAAAGCCTACGACTTAGATGCTTGGATAGAACCCGAACTCACGTTTAGTCCCGATCACACAAAAATGCACTTAACATTACGCAGCGCAAAAGACCGTTCCTTTGTTTTGGCAAGAGAAGATATCCTCTTCGAACCCATGCCGTCAAGCGCAGAAGTTGAAAGAAATGTTCATTCTGCCCTCGCTCGCATTGCAGCCACACTCGGACACGACGGACGCATCACATGGCGAAAAAACGATCTCGTAGTGGTGGACTTTGGAAAAGAACGTGGAGTTGCGCAAGGAACTCAATTGGGAGCCGGATACGTTATTTTGAGTGCTCACCATCCGGTGTCACAAGAATATATTCGGACACAAAAAATACAAACCCTTGAATTGGAAGTTATTGAAGCCCGCGAAGGAAGCTCCGTTTGTCGCATTGTGCGACGCCATCCTCTCTTGGAAACAGAAGCAAATAATTTGCTTCCGGGTCTCACCGAAAAAGGACTTTTAGCATGGCGAACAGATTCTGGCGCAAACACGGGATGGATGGAATTTAACGCTCCCCAAAGCCCCGAACAGTCCATTATATCAGGATCGGAAACGGGTTTTCACAGCGACGAAAAACCGCTCACTGTGCCGCCCCCAACAACCCCAACTCCGCCTTCTGCTGCGCAACAAGCGGCTGCACAGCAAAACACAGTACAATCTGATGTTGCAAATGCGCCTGCAGGTGCATCGCCATTAGCAACAACATCTGCACCTACAAAGGCACCCACAGCAGCAACAACACCAACTGAAGGCAACGAACAAACCGGCACACAAGACGCACAAGAGGCAAAAGAGGCAAAAGATTCTAAGGACTCACAAGAAAGGGCTCCAGTTGCAGAATCGAACGCTTCAACAAACCCATTAGACGAATTTGCCGGACTCCTTGAATTCTCGCGTTGGAAACCTCGCGAAGCATTTGTTGGCCTAGCCATTGCTGGAGGAACACTCCAATCCACTTCGGGCAGCCTGACAACCGACTTTCCTTCTACAGTGTTCAATTCCATACTCGCTGGCGCACTGATTCGATATTCTAATTCGATTTACCTAGAACCCGAAGCATTTTTTCACTCGTTTTCAGGAACAGTTAATGGCACCCGTGCCGAAATCAGTGCTCCACTGTCGTACGTCACAATGGGGAACAAAGAGCGCCCCGGACAAGGCACCCTTTCCATATCCGTTGGTCCCACAATTTTATTTGGTGAAGTGAAATCGACGCGAATTGTTTCCGGAAAACAGAGAACAACCACTCAAACATTTAGTGCAATAGACGTTTCCCTGCAAGGAAACTACGCAATGGAAATCCCGGCATTTGGCGAGGCTTCTGCACAAGCAGGAGTTGCCATTGGCGAGGTCTTAAAAGGCGATGGTTCGGCACTTGAGCTTCGAACACAAGCACATCCGTCACATTATGTACCAAAGGAGCTTGGCTTTTATGCTGGATACCGCATGGGACCTGGCATTTGGACAGGATGGAATATTGGAGCAAATTGGTCATTTAAACTCTAAGACGCTAGCATGGGGAATAGTTACGATGAAATTGCGAATGCGAATAAAAACGAAAATGCAGTCGAAAATACAGGCGGAAATGCAGTCAGAAATACAGTCGGAAATACTGTCGGAAATG
>CAIZES010000129.1 GCA_903932045.1 uncultured Silvanigrella sp.
ATACATATCTTGATACAGCTTTGTAAGCAGCTCTGGACGGGAATCATGAAGTTCTACCAATTGGCAAAACAAATAGGCTTCTGCTAAGGCAAACAAGGTATCAATGAGTGCAAAATGTGGTTCTTCATAGCTTTGCACACGCGAAGCATCGTACAGTGCCCGACGTTCTTCACGAGAAAGTTCACGAAAACCATGGTAAGCAACTTTCACGTAATGGTGGCGATCCAACTTAATAATGTTGCCCCGATGTTTATCGATTGCCAAACCACGAACCATCCAGGTCCAATCGAATTTCCAGTCTAGAATGAGCTCGGGATAGCCCATTTTGACAAGCTTTTTGAGCGACTCCTGATAGGCTAAAACCTCGAAAGTTTCAGGTTTATAAACGCCCAGAGTGTAGTCCATATCAAAACCGATGGCTTTAATAGTTTTCATATTCAGCGAGCGATTGCAAAAAATGCGCCGTTCCTTTGCGAGATCTTTTGCAAGACCTCCAAGATGGGATGGAAAATGTTGAGTTTTCTTTTTTGTCATGGTCATGTTTATACCTTTTGCTTTTCGGAACTATCGAAACGAACACCAACCTGAAAAGATTCGTCACCACTGATGTCAATAATATGCCTCACATACACAACTTGTCCTGAATGTTGGGATCGAGTTTCTCCTCCAACCACAAATTCAAGCGAAGGCAAAACTCGGCCCGGTTGCATAAAAGGCGTGTTGAGTCGGGAACGAAAACTCATGCCTCCATCGGAAAAATCGTAAACCCGGCGCCACAAATGGGCACCCGAATCAAAAGGATGTGCAATGCGAACGCGCGCATCTTCATTTTCGGAAAAACAAACACGTTCGCTGGCTCGCGCCATTTCAACACACCCAAAATCCACCACAGGCAAACGAAGCTCTTTGCCGTGCACTCGGAACTTTTCGCATCCAATCCAGTATGAGCCCAACAAAATTTGAAATGCAGGAGCACCCATTATGTAAGGAGCCATTATGGGAGGAATGGAATTTTGTATTGCAACATATTCCTCTGAAACGCTCTCTATGCGTGAAAAAAGACTGATTGGTTTTTCCTTTGGAGACAAAATCACCGATTCTTGACGCTCAGCAGCATTTCTAAGGGCCTGCAGAATTTCCATTTTTAGAGCGTTATGATCAGAATTCACCTGCATATGTTTCCTCGCTAAAACGTTTTGTTCTGCGGGCAATTTGAAAAGCCCCCGGAAACGACCACTGATATCCACCCGAATATGTGTTTTTTTGACCGTTGTATTCTTCAATAGTCGAAACGATACTTGTAGATGAATAAGAAACAAAGAACCGATGATTCCTAGTCTCACCCATATCGTAATACAGAGTTCCGCCATAACTGTAACGAGCATCAGAACGCGTAAACTCTTCCGCGGGATCGGTGGTTTCGTCGCGAGAACCTTTTTGGAATGAAGGAATACGCACTTTGGGCAAAAAGAAGCGCTCCGTTTCGTATGCACCCTTGGCTGCTATTCGCAAATTTTGAAAAACAGGAAAATCGAATGTCAAAGCAATTCCCGGACGGTTACGATCCAAAGTTAATGCAGAATATTTGAGTTGATAATAACGAATGTCAAAATAAAGATAACTTCGAATGTCGTGCAAACCAATTTCATTTCTTGAATAAACGCTAAAAAGCTTTCCACGCCCCGCATTGG
>CAIZES010000130.1 GCA_903932045.1 uncultured Silvanigrella sp.
CAATATATCATTTCTTAGTGGATGATTTACTTACCGAAAATAAGTAATCATCTTATTACACCCTACCTTTGCCGCCATTATAATATCATATTTTGAACCAACATGCCTTGAAATATTTTTGAGCGTCTTCCAAATTGCCTTCTGGTTCGCAAATGAGTGCGATGTTAAAAATGAGCCGATAATCGCCAGGGCCCAGTCTGAGTGCTTCCAAATAGTAGTTTTTTGCTAATTTCAGGTCCTGCCGCTGCGACGAAATAACGCCTAGTAAGTTATATGCGTCGGCATTTGCTTCTTTGTCTTTTACGGATTTTAGAAGGAGTGCTAAAGCTTCGTTTGGGTGGTCGACGGCGTAATGCAATCGAGCCCACAAAAAACGAGTGCTTTGTCGCTCCAACTCCAACCAGTGTTCTCCAAATTTGTCGAGAACAAGTAGCCCAGCTTGAAAGTTTTTTTGTCGTAAAAAGACTCTGATAAGATGTGGAATGCGATACGCAGTTTCGAGTTGGGCGGCCATTTGTTCAATTTTTTGTAGCACTATTCCAATTTCTACGTTTTGTGCCACGAGTATTTCTAATTCTGCCATGCGAACCTGAAAGTTTTCGGCGTCAAAAGTTGCCGCGCCTTGAAGGAACTCAGCTGATTTCTCTTTTTCGTTTGTGGACAGCCAGGCCTGACCCAATCCAAGCTCTGTTCGTATGCTTTTTGTATTGTTGCGCACTGCTTCGAAGGCGCTGATTGCTTCTGGTAGAGATCTTTTCTTGAACGCTAATTTTGCATCTGAAAGACCTTTTTCCTCGGAGCTTACGTCAAAGCGATTTAAGGCTCTCGCGAGTGCTCCCATCAAAGTTTGTGGGTGCACTGGATAGTGGATTGATTCTTGTACGCCATACTTTTGCGCGATGGCCATAAATGGTTCTTGTTGGTCTGGTTTTAGTACAGGAATGATAGGAAAATTCAGATGATTTTGCGACGACTTAAGGTCGCGCAAGAGATCTATGGCAAGAGTGGTGTCTCGGTGAGCAACAAGTATTAATATCCCTGGCGGTTCTTTTGCATAATCCTCAAATAGTGTCTTGGAACGTTTTTCGTGCACAACTTTTTGGAAACCAAGGTTTTTGATGATTCCAATAAGTTCTAGGGCATCAAAGCTAGAGGGTTCCAATATCGCAATGTGCAGCTTGGGATCGAGTTCTACCTGCATGCCAATATCCTTCACAGAAAACGTCCACGACGTGCATGTGCTGTTATCGGTACGTGATTTTGGAAACTAAACTACCGACTGTTCCGAGTTGTTGTCTTTTTTGACAGTTTGGTGTCGTGAGTAAAAGTTGACTAAAGAGTGTGTCACACCTTCCGATGCAGTTTGCCGAACTGAAAGATTTGCAATCTTGCGCAAGAAATTGAACCACCCTATTTGCTTCTGGGAGGAAATATGGTTGAAACAAATCACAAAACACAAAGCTTTGATGGCGTCTTACTTACGCTCGATGACGAAAGAGATATTGTTGATATTCTTGTTGAGTGTGCCTCAAGGGCCGGGGTTCGTGCCTGTGGTGCCGTAACACCAGCAGAGGCAGAACACATTTTAGAAACTGAAAATGTTTTTCTTTTGCTAGTGGATCTTCGCATGCCGGAGGAAGATGGGTTGTCATTTTTTTCGCGTATGCATCAGAAATATCCTCGTTTACCAGCGGTGTTGGTTACCGCCAATGTCGAACCTACATCCCTACTTCAGGCAAACCGTTTGGGTATGTTGAAGGTTATTGAAAAGCCATTTCGCATTGCGGACATTGTGAGTGTTATTAGGGAGCAAAAGAATCAAATTTTGCATGAGCAAGAGTTGCAATTAAAGGCAAGTTAGTATGAATGAGTCAAAATCAAAAGATTTTAACGAAATCCTGCTCATTGTTGATGACGAGAGTGACATTGTAGAAATCCTATTAGAATGTGCTGCAAAAGCGAGTGTTCGAGCTATCGGAACAACTTCGGTACGAGAGGCTGAGGAAATTTTAAAAACTGAGCGCGCATTTTTGTTGTTTACGGATTTTAGGATGCCGGAGGAGGATGGTCTTAGCTTTTTTGGTAGAATGCGGGATTTGTATCCTCTGCTGCCGGGAATTTTGGTAACCGCTAACGCCGATAAGGATGCGGCTTTTCGCGCAGTGCGCGTTGGAATTTTGGATATCATCGAAAAACCCTTCAAGTTGACAGAAATAGTTAACGCTATCGTTTTTCAAAAAGAGAAACGTCTTGCCGAAATTGCCGCAGATGCAGAAGAGATGAAGCTTATTGCCGACATGTTTGTTCGCGAATCTCGTGAAATTCTCCAGGATATTGATTCCATTATTATGGATTTGGAGAGCGATGTGGGCAATGAACGGCACGTGATAGACAATCTTTATCGCAGAGTTCATACGATTAAGGGTACTGCTCGAAGCGTGCCCGGAACAGAATTCATTTTTGAAATAGCACATGCTTGGGAAAGTTTGCTTTCAACATATCGCGAAGGTCGTGCCGTACCAACAGCGGATAGCACTGATGCTATGCTGAATGCGGCTGACACGCTGAGAAAATGCGTCGATTCTGTGTTCTCCGAAAATCCATTTGTTCCCGATGTGCCCGCAATTCGTTCCGAACTTTCGTCGGCGATAAAGAGTTCGATTCCACAGGGAGCAAAAGCTGTTGTAGCACCGGTTTCGGCAGATTCGGATGATGGTATTATCTGGGTAACTCCCCCCCCTGGAAGTGAATCTTCAACATTACATGGTGGTGCTTCTTCAAAGCAAGCCGCAAAAGGAGCAACGCCAGCACGCGAAAACATTGCGGGCGCGGCTGCGCAAGCGCAAGGGGCAGACGCATCGCATATTTCTGTGAATACGAAAAAAATTGATTCGTTTATGGAAGTCACTGGTGAGCTTGTTGTGCTTAGAAACAGTTTGCAGTCAGTGCTTGAGACTCTCATAAGAGAAGGATCTGTTGGCGCGCGAGCCGTAAAACCTTTTGCAAAAGAGCTATCCGAAATTACGTCTCGTCTTCAGCGTGATGTGCTTGAAATTCGGAGAGTGCGTTTTGATTCTATTGTTAAGAATTTGCAGCGTACCGTGCGTGAAATTGCGCGAGCATTGAAAAAAGAGATCAGTTTCGAAATTATTGGCAATGATGTTGAAATTGACAGGGATATCGCAAAGCGAATTTCTCCAGCTCTCGTGCATTTGGTTCGCAACTCGTGCGATCATGGTTTGGAGCTGCCTGCAGAGAGGTTGGCTGCAGGAAAGGCAAGTTTGGGGAAAATAACAGTGAGTGCCCAGGCTAAGCGGGGTTTTGTAGAGGTCATTGTTCAAGATGACGGACGGGGTCTTTCTCGCGAAAAAATCCTTGCAAAGGCAATTGAAAGGAAGTTGGTGGACGCGGAACGGGCATCGAAATTGTCGGATAGTGAAATCTTCGATTTTATTTTTCGAGCCGGATTTTCTACGGCAACTGTTGTTTCCGATGTTTCGGGGCGCGGCGTAGGTATGGATGTTGTTCGTAATGAAATTGCCGCGGCGTCGGGAACGGTGGAAATTCATTCTGTTGAAGGGAATGGAGCAAGCTTTGTTATGTCTATTCCCGAAGTACGCAGTGTGATGGTTGAGAAACTAGCGGTGTTCTCGTTGGCGCACTTTAAAATTGCACTTCCTCTGGGCGCAGTTGCAACAATATTTCGCTTTAATCAAAAGAGTGTTGTTGAGCATCCGTTGCGTACAGAAATTGAGTTTCAAAACCAGCTTCAACCATTGTTACGCGCAAGCGATGTTTTTCATTCTCTTGCCGGAAGCTTGTTGGAGCTTGGTCCTAACGATATGCGTATGGGAATTCTTTTGAAACACAATGATAGGCGTGTGGTAGTTGAAGTCAGTGACATTGATTCCCAACTGGATGCAGTGATTCGTCCTCTTGATGCAACTACAAAAGACGTTCCTGCCTGCAAAGGTATTGCGCTTCTCTCTGATGATCAGCTAGCCTATGCTCTTGTTCCTGAGCGGCTGGTGGAGAGAGCCTATGCGTTGCGGGCGGCCTGAAACTCTTTTTTAGAGGCATCAACTTATGACCGAGAGCGAATTTACAGAGATCACATATGAAGAACGTAGCTTTGACGGCAACGAACTTGCACACGGATATTTTGAAGATTGCATTTTCAAAAGGTGTCGATTTTCCGGTTGTAGGCTTGTGAACTCGCGTTTTTTAGACTGTCGGTTTGAAGATTGTGATTTTAGTCTTTGCCGTGTTGTTGGAGCTACATTTCGGGATGTTGTTTTTACAGATTGCAAGGCTGTTGGAGTGAATTGGAGTGAAACATCGGGAATGCACAGTGTCAAATTCGAAAACTGCAAGCTCACCGATACCGTATGGCAAAAAATGGATTTAAGGCATTCAAAATTTGATGGTTCGGTGTTGGATAATGCCGACTTCGAAGGTTCGCGTCTTGATAGGGCAAGTTTGTGCAACACTCATTTGGTGGGCGCACGCTTTGTTAAAACGTCTCTCATAGATGCCGACCTTTCTTATGCTTCAGGATATGCAATTGACCCTCGTTCCAATCAACTCAAAAACACGAAGGTGACAGTGCCAGAGGCTTTAGGAATTCTTGAAATGATGGGCATGAAAGTGGTTGGCTAGCCTTAGAGGCACCTATTTTTGGTGACATTTATTGCTGGAATCACCTATTTTTTGTTCCACTTTGCAAAGCGGAAATCGGGGTCGATGCCTAAATTTTTGTGCACATAACCTTCAAGTACATCGGAAATAAGATAGGCTCTGCCCGGTTGATAGCAGGGAACGACACCTGCTTTTTCGAGAACGAGAATGTGCTCGGCTTGTCCCAAAAGTTGAGTTCGCTTTGCTGGGTTTGCTTCGGTGCGAGCCTGTTTTACCAACGAATCGAATTTTGCATTGGAAAAATTGCCGTAATTGTTTTCGTTTTCCGACAGAAATCGTTCCACCATGGACATGGAATCGTAGTAGTCGGGGGCCCAACCAATCCACGCCAAATCGAATTCGCCATCGCGCATGAGCTGGCTATGAGTGCGATACGGCACCAAGTTTGCAGTGACAGTGGTTTCAAAAACGCGACTCAGATACGACTGCAAATATTCAACAGGCAATTTTCCTTTCACTGTTGTGTCGCCTAAAATTTCAAATGGAGGCACTTTGCTTTGACGTGTTTCCGATAGGTAACTCTTGATAAGATGTTTGGCTTCGGTAATATCCGCATCTTTCCAGTTCAAAGGATTTTCTTTGCGATATGTTTTTCCATTTTCCCATGCGGGCATGTAGTCGGGAACCACGCCGAAGGCAATTTTTCCTCCAGGAATGCCAATAACTTTGTCGGAAAGTTCGGCTCTGTTTATTGCAAGCCGAAGAGCGTGCCTCAGTTTTTCGTTTTGGAAAAGGCGTCCCGATCGATGATTGATTTCTAGCCAATTGACGCTGTCATCTGAAAAATTATGAATGGCGCGTTTTTCTTTTTGAGCAATGCGCAAACGATCGCGATCCAAAATAACGTAGTCAATTCCACCTGTGAGAAAAAGATTGTAAGCAGCGCCATCGTCTTTGAGCATCATGGGCGCTTCTATGGCATTCATGGTAATCTCTTTGGCGTTCCAGTAGGTATCCGCTTTTTCGATGCGCATAGAGGAATCGTGAATCCAGCGCGTCAATTTGAAAGGACCATTTCCAATAACGCTTTCTGCGTTTGCCGCAAATTTATCTTGGTATTTTTGAGTGAGGTCCGCTCGCACCGGATAAAAAACAGAAAAGCTCATAAGTGAGGGAAAGAAAAACACGGGGTTTGAAAGTTTAATTTCAAAGGTGGAGCTGTCACGAGCGCGAGCTCCCAAATCGGAAACCGGCTTTTTTCCTTTGAGAATGGCCGCTGCATTTTCGATTTGACCGACCGCTGCAATGTAAGCATACTCACTTCCAAATTTTGGATTCACCAAGCGTCGGAATGCAAATTCAAAATCACTTGCTGTTACGGGCTTCCCGTCGTGCCACTTGGCATTTTTGCGCAAATGAAAAGTGTAGGTTTTGCCATCGGCACTCACTTCGTAGCGTTCGGCCGCCCCGGGAATGGACTTGCCATTTTTGTCGCGAACAATAAGACCTTCATAAAGATGTCCAAGCCACATCGCACTTATTGCATCGGCCTGTTTCGTGGGGTCCATGCTGGGTGGTTCATCTTCAAAGTTAATATAAACTTCGCCAGCTTTGATGCGTTCATCACGGGTTTTTCCTTGAGCAAGTGCTTGCGAAGAAATCAGCAATCCGAAACCGATGGAAAAAAGAGTTGTTAGAAAAGCGTTTCCAAACATGGGTGTTCCTTTCAGAGTCTTTCTAGGGTCTTTTTTATGTCTTTGTTAGCGTCTTTCTAAAGTTTTTTGTGGATGCAATTTACCTGAGATGGCAGGCCACAAAACGACCCTTTTGCACTTCGCGCAACAATGGTGTTTCTTGTTTGCATCGTTCTTGCGCTATTGGGCAGCGAGCCGCAAATCGACAGCCGGGTTTTGGATTCACAGGGCTTGTGATTTCGCCGGTTAACAGTTGATGCTTGCGTTGCCGCTCCTTTTCGGGATCTGGATAGGGATTTGCGGCAATCAGCGCTTCCGAGTAGGGATGCAATGGTGATGAAAACACGTCTTGTGACGATCCTAACTCAACAATTTTCCCTAAGTACATCACAGCCATCCGATTCGATATGTATCGAACCATGTGCAAACCGTGAGCAATAAACAAATATGTGAGTTTGAATTCGTTTTGAAGCTCTTGCAGCAGATTCACAACTTGCGCTTGAATAGAAACGTCCAATGCCGAAATCGGTTCGTCGCAAACAATAAATCGAGGTTCAATGGCAAGAGCGCGTGCGATGCCAATGCGTTGTTTTTGTCCGCCCGAAAATTCGTGTGGAAATCGAGCAGCGTGTTCGGGCCGCAATCCAACGCGATTGAGCCAGTAGTGAATGCGATCGCGCTTTTCCGATGCTCTCCAAAGTCCGTGAATATCTGGACCTTCGGAAATGATGTCGCCTACGGTCATGCGTGGGTTGAGCGATGCAAAGGGATCTTGAAAAATCATTTGCACTTCCCGCGCAAAGCGTTTGCGTTCTGCAAATGATAATTGATTGGGAACCTCGTTGCCACGCATAAGATACGTACCGTCTGTTTGAGGATACATGCGCACAAGAACTCGTCCCAGTGTCGATTTTCCGCATCCCGATTCGCCTACCAGCCCCAAAGTTTCGCCATTGGCTATTTGGAGCGAAACGTTGTCGACAGCGTGAAGAAGTTGTCCATGGCCCAAGTTGAAATGTTTGCAAAGATTTTTTGCTTCAACAAAAATTTCTCCGGTCATAATGTTTTCTCCTCGTTGCCTGCGGCGGTGCTGGTATCTGCGCTCACATCTGCGCCGATATCTGCGCCGACATCTGCGCCATTCAAAGTTGAAATCCCGCTTTTCATGCGTTGGCTTTTTGCATATTCGTGATGAAGCCAGCACGACACTCGGCAAGAATCGGATGTGGTTTCTGGTGGTTGATGTGTGTGACAAAGCACCATGGCGCTTGGACAACGCGCAGCAAATCCGCATCCTGTTGGTGGTGCAAACAAATCGGGGGGTGTGCCCGGAATGGATTCGAGGCGTTCATCGTGTGACTCTTTGGGCATGGCTCGCTTGAGGCCTAATGTGTAAGGATGTTTTGAACGATAAAAGACTTCGTCAACGGAACCTTCTTCTACAATTTTTCCGGCATACATAACGGCAACTCTATCGGCCATTTGAGCCACAACGCCTAGGTCGTGAGTAATAAGAATAATTGCCATATGCAATTTTTGTGCGAGTTCTTTGATAAGTGCCAAAATTTGTGCCTGAATTGTGACGTCCAGGGCTGTGGTGGGTTCGTCGGCAATGAGTACCTTCGGATTGCACGCTAGGGCCATGGCAATCATGACGCGTTGACGCATGCCTCCCGAAAGTTCGTGCGGGTACTGATGAATGCGTTTTTTGGGTTCGGGAATTCGTACGAGTTCTAACAGTTCCATAACGCGTTTGTGACGTTGTTCTGCATTCATTTCTGTATGCAAAATAAGTGTTTCGGCAATTTGATCATTCACGGTCATGGTTGGGTTTAAGCTTGTGAGCGGATCTTGGAAAATCATGGCTATGTCTTTTCCCAAAACTTTTCGTCGCTCGCCATTGCCGAGTGTGAGCATATCGACTTTGCCTAAAAAGGCTTTGCCGCCGTTAATAGTTGCGGGTGGCATGGGCAGAATTCCCATCATGGCTTGCACGGTTACCGACTTTCCTGAACCCGACTCGCCAACAATACACAAACACTCGCCTTTTCGCACATAAAAGGAAACATCGCGCACCGCATAAACTCGTCCACCATGCACGCGAAATGAAACCTCCAAATTTTCAAGAATGAGAATCTTGTTCGAATTCGTTGTGTTCTCAATATTGCTTCCAATGTTGCTTCCAATGTTGTTCATATTTAGTCTCTCCCGCGCAGTTTGGGATCGAGGGTGTCGGTCAGTGCGTCACCGAGTAAGAAAAATGCCAAAAGAGCAGTTGCCATAACTGAAGCAGGCAGCAAAAATTGAACAGGATGAGATTGAAACTGTTGTGCTGCTTCGTTGAGTACCATTCCCCACGAGGCCGCAGGGGCTTCAAGACCAAGACCAAGGAGCGACAAAAACGCTTCTGAAACAATAACGCCCGGCAAGCGACTCGACCACACAACAAGAATAAGCCCAATAAGGTTTGGTGCAATTTGCTTGAAAATAAGTCGGGAGAGTGGAGCCCCTAGCAACCGACTGGCATGTACAAATTCAATTTCACGAAGACGAAGAACCTCGCCTCGAATCACCCGCGCAAAGCCTGTCCAGCCAAACGCACACATTGCAATAATCAAACTGAGAACACCTTTGCCCATGACAAGTTGCATGATGATCATCAAAAGCAAGTAGGGAAGGGTGTCGAGGACTTCAATGACGCGCATCATAATGAGGTCTACTTTTCCACCACTTAAACCAGAAATAGCACCATAAATGAGCCCAAGCAAAAGGCAAATTGAGGGAACAATAAGGGCAAGTGAAAAGTTAACGCGAGTTCCCATCACCATGCGTGCAAAAATATCGCGCCCCAAACTGTCGGTTCCAAAGAGAAATGCGCGTCCGCGAATTGTGTCTCCCGTTTCGGCGTTGGCTTTGAGGTGTTTGGCATCGGAAATTTTTATTGTTTTCACAAGCGCTGTGTTTAGCACAGATGCGGTTGTGCTGAATGTTGTTTCACCACTGTCTGGATAAGTTACGTACGAAACAATTGCGTACGCGTAATGTTCGGAGGGATCCAATCCGCTGGAGTCGGTGAATGTGTACTGTGCTGGGTCTTCAATTTTTCCGAGTGTCATGCCAACCGAACCTGGAGATGTGCGGAACGATTCCAAATCCAAGGATTCTTTTTTTCCTGCGATGCGGAAAATTTCGTAGCCAGTGACACCCTCCAAAGGTTCCCACTGAAGTGTGACTCCGTTCACGGTTGCTGCTGAGGCAATTTTGAAATTTTGTGGAGCAAATACTTTTTCAGGTGCCAGTAGCCCTGCAGCGGTGTTAAAGTTTGGTTTTATGAGTGCGTCTGGGGGCGACCAACTGTCGTCCGTTACCAACAGATAGTCGCCAAGCGAGGGTCGTTGATTTTGAAAGTCGGTATTAATGGCATTTTCGTAGGCCATATCTTCGCCCATTTGTGGGAAAAAAAGCGGGCCAACAATTCCAACAAGTGTAATGACGGTCAGAAATCCAAGGCAGAAAACACCAACTTTGTTGCGTAGGAAACGCACTGCGGCATCCTGAAAATAGGTGAGAATAGGACGACTTATTTTTTCGGCCTCGTCTAGGCTTGCAAGTTTGGGTTCAAACATTTCCGGTGTTAACGATTTCATGGTAGCTCCTCAAGCGCTTACGCGAATTCTGGGATCGATAATTCCGTACAGAATGTCGGTGGCCAAGATAATCAATACTAGAAAAGCACCTTCAAAAATTGTGACGCCCATAATGACGTTGTAGTCTGAATTTACTACGGCATTTAAAATAACCCGTCCTAATCCAGGTATACCAAAGATATTCTCTGTAATAAGTGCTCCCATCATGGTTCCCACCAAAAGCGGACCCAAAATAGTAAGAATGGGGAGAATGGCGTTGCGGAGTTCGTGCACCACAACCAGGCGCGCCGTGGAGACGCCTTTTGCCTTTGCTGTTTTGACATAATCGGAAAACTGCACGTCAACCATTTGTGAGCGTGTCATGCGCGTGATGGTGGCAACAACACCCAGGCTTAACGAAATTCCCGGCAGCAGATAGTGTTTCCACGTTCCCCAACCAACAGCCGGAACCCAAGTGTCTGGATTCATATTAAATTGAGTTACCGGCACGACTGCAATAAAATATTGGAATAAATATGAGAACAAAAATCCGGGAAGAGCCAAGCCTAACACACACAGCAGCATGGCAAAGCGGTCTATGACGCTGTTTCGGTACAGTGCTGCGATTATCCCTAACCCCATTCCGATAATGGTTCCGAGGGCAACTGCGAAAACGCCCAACTTTGCACTCACCGGAAACTGTTCTTCAATTATTGTATTCACATCGCGGCCAATGGTGCGAAAACTTGTTCCAAAATCGAAATGAAAAAAAATTTGCTTCATTTGAATTCCGTACTGAACCATAATGTGTTGGTCCAATCCGTATTTGGCGCGTAGGTTTGCCATGGTCTCGGCGGGAATTTCTTTGGTTTTGGTGAAGGGATCACCGGGAGCAATTCGCGTCAAGAAAAATGTGAGTGTGGCAAGAGTAAATATTGTTGCAATGGCCAGCACCATTCGTCTCATAATGTACCGGAATAAGACCATGACATCGTTCCTTCAAAAAGTGTATTCAACAAGCGGAACCCTGCAAGTTACTTTTTCCAAGATGCGTAGCGGAAATTGGGATCAGCCCCAACCTGCAAACGCAGAAATCCTTGCAAGCCTTCCGACGAAACATATGCTCTTGCCCGTTGGTAATAGGGCACAACTGCAGATTGTTCATCGATGAGATACTTTTCCGCTGCAACCAGCAGTTGAATGCGTTTTGCTGCGTCGGCTTCCTGTTGTGCTGCAACAATCATTTTGTCGAATTTTGCGTCTTTGAATTCTCCGTGATTGTTTTCGTTGTTGCTCATAAAGAGATCCATGAACGTCATGGAATCGAGATAGTCGGGACCCCAGCCTGCCCAAACAATGTCGAACTGACCATCGCGCATGCGCTGCAAACGAGTTTTAAAGGGAACGAGATCGATTTTGATTTCGGTATCGAACACTTTTTTCAGAAAACTTTGCAAATACTCGGCCTGCATTTTCCCATTTGTGCCGTCGTCACCCAAAATAGTGAAAGCAGGAACTTTGGTTTGTTTTGTTTCGGCAAGGTATTCGGAAATGAATTTTTTAGCGGTAGTGGAATCGTTATCCTTCCACTTTATGCTGCTTTCTTTACGAAATGTTGAGCCAGGTTTTCCGCCAGGCATGTATTCGGGCACAAGGCCAAATGCAGGTTTCGTGCCCGGAACAGCTAAAACTTTGTTTACGAGTTCAGACCGATTGAGTGCAAAACGCAATGCTTGGCGCATTTTGATATTTGAAAAAAGTGCACTTTTGCGCTGGTTCATTTCGAGCCAAAAAACGCTGCCGTCTTGATAATTGCCAATGGAACGTTTGTCCTGCTGTGCAATTTTCAGGCGGTCGCGATCGAGGCCAGTCATGTCTAGGCCACCCGTTGCAAATTGACTGTATGCTGCACCCGGATCTTTTAACAAAACAGGTGCCTCAATGGCATTTATTTTCACATCCCCTGCATTCCAATAGGTTGAACTTTTTTCGGCACGCATAGATGCTTCGTGTACCCATTTTGTCAACTTAAAGGGACCGTTGCCGATAATGCTGTCAGAATTGGTTGCGAACTTGTCGCCAAATTTTTCAACAATGTCTTTGCGAACCGGAAAAAACACAGAGAATGCCATGAGTGATGGAAAAAACGGCACAGCATTTTTCAGTTTGACTTCGAATGTGTGGGTGTCGAGAGCCCGTGCTCCCAGTTCTGTGAGTGGTTTTTTGCCCTGAATAATTTCTTCGGCCCCAACAATTTGTGCGGTTACGGCAATAAAAGAATATTCGCTGGCAAATTTGGGATCGACCAGGCGTCGGAAAGCATATTCAAAGTCTTGTGCTGTAACAGGTTTGCCATCGTGCCACTTGGCATTTTTGCGAATTTTGAAAGTGTAAGTTTTGTTGTCGGCACTAACATGCATCGATTCTGCCGTGCCCGGGATGTATTTTTTTCCGGATTTATCGGGAGTCATGAGCCCTTCATAAAGATGCCCAAGCCACATGCCACTGAGTGAGTCCGCTTGCTTTGTGGGATCCATGCTGGGCGGTTCATCTCCCATATTGAGGTAGATTTCTCCTGCTTTTTTGCGCTGTTCTTGTGAAAGTCCAGCTCCAGCTGCTTGGCTCAGAGACGAGAGAATGAAAGCTCCTGTAAGCATACTTTTGATAAGAATTCCCGACCGCATTTTAAGTCCTCCTTGGCTTTGTGTGCGATTGACTTTTGCTAACCTCGAACGCGATTAGCGATATTATCAATCTTTACCGATAGAAGCATAATTTTGGCTATTTGGCCAGTAGTTTTGGGGAAAGTTTTTTGGCGGTTCGATTTGAATGCGTCAGTTGACACTCAATTCCTGCTCTCATTTTTTTTTTTTGGGTTTCCTCATTTTCTGCACAAGGCCCACGGCTCAGAGTTTCGTTGTTCGCTCGCTGGGCTGCCGATGGCACAGTGATGCGTTGCCGCGCCCAAGAAAACAGCAATCGGCAGAATGCTCGCGAAAACGCACTCTGACCGCGGCCTTAGCTGTAGATGATATTTCTAAGATCGACGAAAAAATATCGGCGCGGCTTGATGCGCTTCGAAAATCCCGAATTGACGCAGATTACCACAAACACGTGCCCATATCAGATGATAACTTTAAGGAAAATATTATAGATGTTGCTGTGGAGATTGAACGATTTTCCAGAACTCTTGATAGAAACCTACTGAAACAATCTGGATTAGTTAAGCAGAAAAATATCAATTTTAGTAAGCGGCCTGCAAACACAAATAGGTCTTTAACCCGTCGATAACTATCGGATAACAGTCAGACTAACACGCCACATACCCATTAAAGTACGCAACAAACAAGTCTAAATGATCTTGCAAGCCCTGCACATTCTTGGTTGTAACCCAAGACTGGCGAGCCATGCGGCTCATGTCGTGACGAATGCGAGCGCAGGTATGATTGAGAGAAAACATGCGATCATATTCGCTACCACTATTATTCTTGCGCTCAATAACGGACACCTTGGCATCAGGCAAAATCTTTGAAAAGAGGTTGCCGTAGCTCCTTTTTCCGTCCATGAGGATGCGCACATTGGGTTTTGCGGCGGCAATTTTGATTGCCTCAACCACGTCGTTTCGAGCGCCTTCCGATAAATCTTCTCTGTCGCCGTACTTCTCCCAAGCCTTCTTTGCATTTCGGCTTTTGTAGTGCATGGGAGCGGCAATGGCTTCGATGATTTTACCAGTGCGGTAAACCTGTTTCTTGTCGTCCCAATAGCTTTCCACAGCTACAGCCACGCTTACAGGCTTCATTCGGGTGTGCTCAAAAGTCTCCATTTCGTCAAACTGGGCGATCTCGATTTTCCTTGTCGCCAGCGTCTCCTCGTGAATTCTGCGAGCCTTCGCTGCAAGCCAGCGGATTTTGCGAACAATGGTTTTGCGGTCTACTTCAAGGTCTTTGGCAAGGCGGTTCTGACTCAAATTACTGGCGTAGAACTTGAAAATCAGCTTATTTAACTCAGGCTTATGCTGGTGTTTGGTATCCAAGAACGAGTGAGTACTGAACTTTTTACCGCAGAGTTTACATTGATACATCGGTACTTTCTTGCTATTGTGCTTAGTAGTGTAGTAGCCTTTTTTGATAAAGAACTTGGGCTCGGGATTGTCGTGATTCTTGCATTTAGGGTTCGTACAGTAGCAGGCGGAGCGGTTTTTTTTACACATTTCCAATCCCTCCTTCTAACTAACTTATGGGAGGTTCTTTGGAATTCTCAAGAAGTTTTTGGGAGAAATCTTGAAAAGTCTTTTGTATTCTTGGGGATGCAGACGGGCGGGAATGCAGGTAAGTCCATCAAAAGGGGCTAACTAAGTTAAGTTTGGAACGCCGGTGTTCTAATGATGAGTTCGGCTTTGCTCCTGCATTTGGAGTGGTTTTCGAAGTCCGTATTTCTGCATTTCCGTTTTTGCAGCAATAAGGAGCTCAAGGGGAGCGTAGGTGTTCCCGCGAGCGTTTTACCGACACCCAAAACTCGGGCGCGGCAGCGCCGTGTCGCGCCTTCGGTAGGCATGCGAGCGGGAATACCTGCGCTCGCCCCTTATGGAGTTTCACCCGCAATGCAAATATCGATCGAGTGTAGCAAAAAAATCACGGGCTCTGATGGGTTTGATAAGAACCTCGTCCATCCCCGATGCTAGACAAGCTTGTCGAGTTTCCATGCTGCCGTAAGCCGTTAGCGCAATTATAGGCGTGTGTTTTTGAGTGCCTTCCGAATTACGGATGATTGCTGTGGCTTGGCATCCGTTCATAAACGGCATGGCTACGTCCATAACGATCAATGCGAAGTTGTTTTTTTGCGCAAGTTCTACGGCTTCTCTTCCATCCGATGCTGTTTGAAAGTGAAACCCTCTTTTTGTTAAAAACATGCACACGAGTTCGCGGTTAACCGGGTTATCCTCCGCAATGAGAATTTCGAAATTGTTGCCGCTGCTCGCCTCGGAAAGCATAATTGTAGTCCCCCCGTCGTTGGATCTTCTTATTCTGTCATATTTGTTTTTTCTACAATTCAAAGGTGGGGAAATTTTCCGAGTTCAGCTTCTTGTATTTTCCCAGCGAAAATATCCACGAACACCGATTCCTGACGTTGATATGTCGCTGGCAATGATTCGGATTTTGACGCCACATTGAAGGGATTGTGTGATGAGTGTGTTGTATGTGGGGTCGATTTCAAATGCGGGTCGAAAGTGTTTTGCTAAAGAACTTGCAGGAATGTTGGAGCCACGCATAATGGCAAAAAATAAAAATGCTTGCTCGCCGTTTTGAACGGCTTCAGACAATTCTCGCAAATGTTTTTGGCCTCGCGTTGTAACGGCGTCGGGAAAAGCAAGCGTGTTTTCGTCCATGCGCAGACTCACCGATTTTACTTCTATCCACCCTCTTGGAAAACCGAAATCGAAACGCGTATGAGCGTTGTATTTTGCTTCGCGACGAATGCCTTCGAGCGATGGAAAGTCTGTGTGCAAAAGGTCTGCGCCGGGAATTTCTGGATTGGGGTTCTGTAAAAATTTATCAACCAATTCGTTTGCACGAGCTGTGTTCAAACATGCAAGGCCGTCTTCCAGTTCCAACAGTTCAAGGCTGTGTCGAAGTTTTCGTTCGGGATTTTGTGAGTCGAGGATGAACGCGCGTGCTTTGGGAAGAATGCAACTTTTCATGCTTCCGCTGTTGGCGCAGTGAACAATTTCTTGTTCGCCATTTTTTCGAAGAACGTGAACTAAAAAACGCTTTTCGCGGAGTAAAAAAGTGCACTCTTCTAAGAATGGGGAGTAACGGATGTAAGGAGTTTTCATTTATACATCAAGAAGAGAAATACGCCACAGGCGTTGAGGTTGATGAAAATCGGCGTTCACTGCTGGAGGAATGTTGTCTTGCCATACGCTATTAGCTTCAACACGATTGTCTTTCCAGTGTGGTGACAAATAGTAACGTTGCTGTCCTAAGCTTAAAGCGCAAAGCACACGAATGGAATTATTCTGTATGAGGTGTTGAATTTGAGCATACGAAAAGTCCATTCCAAAAGCGTTTTTATTTGACCACATTTGGGTATTCGGGAAAAATGTTGCCGAAGGCTTATTGTGTCCGGGTTTGCGAATGCGTCTTCCTTCGTGGGCTATGGCAATCCAGTGTTGTTCGGGCGTCATTTCGTATTCGTCGTACTCAGTAAGATGGGGATGTTCAAAAAAGATTTCTGAAACGCTGTAGTTCCAAAGTTCGTTCAAAAACTCGCCGCTTTTAGCTTGGGGCATGTGTGGAAAAATTGTGGAACGGAGTGAATTATCGACGCGGGTTTCCCAACGCAAAAAGGGTTCATTTGGGTTTTGCGCAGCGTAAGAAAGCGATACAAGCTGCACAATGCGAGGTGTCACTCGGTGTTCGCCTGCACCGGGTTTTTGAAAATATTCTAGGAACGGCGCTGCAAAAACTTCGATAGGAAACACTGTTGTCTGCATTTCCTGCGTTGTCTGTATTGTTTGAACTGTTTTGATTTTTTGTGATGGGTGCCAAGCCAATCCTGTCCATAATGTGTTGCTGGAAATTGTATTGCTGTGAGAAAATGAATTTTCAGCAAGGCCGCATTTTTGGCACAACTCAGAGTTAAATAGCCCAATGGGCTCAACCTCTAAGCTGAGATCGGCATGTTTTTTTTCCAAAGCTGCTTGTTTCATGATTGCTGCCAACGAAAGAACATCGTTTGCAGTTGCCGAACCCGTATTTTGAATAAAGTTTGCATGGTGCACGCTAACTTTTGCTCCACCAACGCTCGTGCCGCGAAAGCCCAATTCATCAAAAATACGGCCGCTGGGAATTCCTATTTCGTAGTTATTTTTGAAAGTGGAGCCGCAGCTTGGGGCATCAAAATGATGTTTTGCGTTCCGATCGTTTTCGCAGTTGTTCATGGCAGAGGCAATTGTATTTTTTTCCTCGGTTTCTGGAAACAAAAAACGCACGGCAACAACGGCCTCAGAAGATGTCATAAGGCTGGTATCTTTGTACCCCAAAAACACGTCCTTTGCGCAATGAATATGAAGGTTGCCGTTGAGGTCAACCGTAACAATTTCATGTACAATTTGCGAAACTTCGCCACCGTAGCACCGAGCATTCATGCGAACCGTTGCTCCAACCTGACCCGGCAGGCGAAACATCCATGCGGCGCCTTTGCGAGAGGCTTTGTGACAGAGTTCTGCAATTGTCGTGTTTTCTATGCCAGCCTCTGCATAAAGTACGCTTTCCGTTTCCCAGTGGTTGCAACGTAGAGCTTCGAAAGAAAGAATGACTCCATCAAAATCTTCATCGGAAAAAAGGGAATTGCTGCCGGCTCCCAAAAATGCAAGAGGCACTGCGTTTTCTCGTGCAAATAATATAGCTTCGCGTACGTCTGCAATTGTTTGAGGAACAGCGAAATAACGAGCAGTTCCACCAATGCGATAATACGTTTTTTTTGCAAGTGAGACGTTTTCCAAAATCCACGAGGGAATGGTTTGGGTTGTCATGATTCCCCCGTTGTTAGTGATCGAGAGCTTCTTGAACTTCGGCTTCGTTGCAGTATTTGGGGCCGCCCAAATAGCGCAGGTAAGAATTAATCACGGCTGCAGTTTCGCCCGCAGAAAAATTAATGGCTTTTAGGTTGTGTGCGATTTCCGCAAATAGTGATTCCGTTTTTCTCTCCATTTGCGATGCGTGCTCGGGAAAACTGGGATCATTGATGCGTTTGTTGAGTTCTTGCATGCTCCATTCTTGCGGAGGCAAGTGGCCGAGAGTGATTTCCAGCGTTCGAAGCTCAATTATTTTTTCGATGGTGTTTTGAGGAACGGGTTTTCCGTTAATCTCCTTCAGTACTTCGCTCATCGTTTTCTCCTGAAAAATAGCGTTGAAAAACTTCGGTTGGAGCGCGAACTTTAAAGACTGCACCGTCGTCGGTGGGAATCATGGAAAGCACGCGAGTATGCAAATACACCAAACGGAATTTTTCGTTGTCGGCGTACGAAAACTCCAAAGTGCGTTCTTCCATGTTTTTTGTGAAGTAGTCAACAACTGCGTCGCGCAGTCGTTTGATGTCTTCTTTGCTTTCTGCGCTGATACAAATGTTGTTAGGATAGTTACGGGCCAAGAGTTTTACAACGCGAAGACCACCAGCCACAGCATCAACTTTATTAAAAATGTACATCTTGGGTACTTTGCCCGCACCAACAGACTCTAATACTTCTTCCGTCACCCGAATTTGTTCTTGAAAACGAGGGTGACTCGCGTCTACAACATGAAGCAAAAGATCGGCATGCGAAGTTTCTTCCAAGGTGGAGCGAAAGCTTGCCACCAGGGCGTGCGGGAGATTTTGAATAAATCCTACGGTGTCAGTTACCAGAACCTTTGGATTCATGTGCCCTTTGAGTGCGCGAACGGCGGAATCGAGAGTTTCAAAAAGATTGTTGTTGGCGGAAAGGTGGCTATCGGTGAGGCCATTCATAATTGTGGTTTTGCCTGCATTTGTGTACCCCACAAGCACAACATTGAGTTCGCCTGCGCGCCCTTTTCGTTGCGTGTTTCTTTCCGTTTTGATGCGTTCTAAATCCTTTTTCAGGCTTGCAATTTTGTCGCGAATTCTGCGCCGATCCATTTCAATTTGTGTTTCGCCGGCGCCACGGAGCCTGCCGGCAGCGCTTCCCGACGATCCTCGCTGGCGTTCAAACGCAACCCACGAATTGGACAACCGTGGCAAAATATATTCGAAATGTGCAATATCAACCTGGGTTTTGGCCTCGCGTGTTTTTGCATTCTTTCGAAAGATTTGCAAAATTACGCCGGTGCGATCGAGTATGGGAAGCTCAATGATTTTTTCCAGATTGCGAACCTGCGAGGGCGACAAATCTTTATCGCAAACCACATAGTCTACTTTGAGTTCGCCGCACGACTGTTTTATTTCCTCAGCTTTGCCTGTGCCGATTAAAGAGTGAGATGTGATTTTTGATCGCTTTTGTACTGCTACGCCAACGCAGTCGTCTCCTAATGAACGAACCAAAGCACCCAGTTCTTGGAGGTCTTCTTGAATGGTGGAAGGATCGTCTTCGGCAAGTTCCACGCTCATGAGGTAAACGCGCATTCCGCCTATAGTACGCGTTTCCAGGTTCAAGCGAGCCTTTTCCAAGAGAATTCCGCGTTCCACCTCGCTCAGCTGGTCTTTTTCTGTTGGAAATTTGTCGGGCTTCTCTTTCTCCGAAAGGGATTTGTCAAATTCATTCTTATCCAATTGGTTTTTGTCGAAATGCTTGCTGTCGTTGGACAACGTGGTTTCTCCTATAGATGCAAATTGCGCAAGGAAACGGAGTATACCACCCTAGAGGGACGTTCGATAGACATTGGGGCCAATATAGGGGAAAATATGGTTCAGATGAGAAACTCAAAAAAGCGAGCAGCAAAAAAGCGATCAGCAAAAAAGTAAGGAGTGGATGTATGGCCTCGAAAAAAAAGCGCAGTTATCGGTATGAGAGGGATCTCGACTTTGCAGAGTATATGCAAGAGGCGTGGCCCGAGCATTCTCGTCGTATTTTAGATGCGCGCAGAGCCGCTCCGTTTGTCAAATTTTATTATCCTCTTGTTGGATTTTTGTTTTCAACAATAATTGCCGGTGGCCTTACGTTGTTTGTAACTGTGTTGGCCCGGCAAGATGCCTTTTGGCAGAACCCCGAAACCTCGCAGCGCATTCAATGGATTCATTCCATTGTTGAGTCGGCGGTGCCTGTGATGTGGGTTCTTACCGTTGTTGTTGTTCTTATTGTGTTGATGTCTTGTTTGAGTGCGGGGCTTGCAAAGTCGCGCGAACTGCTTTTTGATGCAGAAAAGCTGGAAATGAGTGCGCGTCTTGAATACATGCTTGGTGGAGGTCGTATGCGCCCTGCAGAAACAGAGATGTCTAAGTCTAAAGTTCTTGATATTCCGGTTTCTGATTTTTGAACGGTGGTTGCGACTGAAATTGAAATTCGAACAGAAATAAAACTGAGAACTGAGAACTGAGAACTGAGAACTGAGAACTGAGAACTGAGAACTGAGAACTGAGAACTGAGAACTGAGAACTGAGAACTGAGAACTGAGAACGAAACTGGAGCCGGAATCGGCCCAGGCACCGAAGTTTAGACCTGAGCGGAAATTGCGTTTTTCATGGCGTCGTAGCCAGCACGGAATGCCGCAATATTCTTTTCTGCCGTTCCTTTTGGAACTCTTCTTGAAATAACGGCCTCAAACGCAGCTGTGGAAACTCTTCCGCTTGCAGCAGCCATGGCACCAATGGCAACAATGTTTGCAGAAATGGGGCGACCTGTGATTTCCATGGAAATTTCGGTCATGGGAAGTGCATAAACACGATATTGCTTGGCGGCTTCGGTAGTCACACCCTTGGAATCTACAACAATTAGAGCGTCATTTTTAAGATGCCCCAATTGTCTATCGAGTCCTGGTTGGCTAAGCGCAACAAGCACATCGGCGTGCGTAATTTCGGGATAGTCTACGGGTTCATCCTCGGAAAGAATAACGTAGGATTCCGTCATTCCACCGCGGGCTTCTGGGCCGTAGCTTTGAGTTTGAACGGCATGCATTTTGTCGTGAACAGATGCAGCTTCGGCGGTGATAATTCCGCTCAAAATCATACCTTGTCCACCCGAACCACTAAAAACGATTTCGTAGCGCATTGTTGTTACCCCTGCTTTAATGCCGCGGACATAATGGTGCGGTCGTATGTTTCCACATACTCCGGTCGAGGTTCGTTGCGAAACACGCCCGTAACAACCTTCGATTGTAGTTCCTCGGCAGAGAGAGATTTTGCGTCTTCAATAGAAACAACTTGATTGCGAATCCATTGAATCACTTCCACTGGTTTCTTCATGTCATTAATTCTGCCAAACTGTTCGTGGCAGTTTGCAACAACTTCAATGAGCGAAAAACCCTTGTTACGCAAACCAAGTTCAATCATGGACTGAAGTTCTTTTGGATTGGCAACTGTTGTGCGGGCAACAAATGTTGCTCCAGCTCCGATAGCTAAATTGACTATGTCAAATGGAGGTTCGATATTTCCGTATTGAGCTGTTGTTGCGCGGTACCCCACCGGTGTTGTGGGCGAGTATTGGCCGCCCGTCATTCCGTAAATATTGGTGTTGAACAGGATAACGGTGAGGTCGATGTTGCGGCGACTGTCGTTCATAAAATGATTTCCGCCAATGGCAGTGCAGTCGCCGTCGCCAGTAAACACAACCACGTTGAGTTCGGGGTTGGCCATTTTTACGCCTGTCGCAAAGGGTAGGGCGCGGCCGTGAAGTGTGTGAAGCGTATTGAAATCCAAGTAGCCTGTAGAACGGCTTGAACACCCAATTCCAGACACAGCTACAATTTTATTCTGGTCCCAATCCATTGTACCAATAGCTTTTGTCGCACAGGAAAGCACTGTGCCGTTACCGCAGCCGGGGCACCAAATGTAGGGAAGTCGTTCTTTGCGAAAATAGTTTTGTTCGTTACCCATTTCAGCACACTCCTTCAATTTGTTCGATAATTTCGTCGGGGGAAATCATCTTGGAATCCACCTTTGTAATGGAGTGGATTTTCAAATTGGGCGTTTTGTATTTTCGAACTTCGCTTGCCATTTGGCCCTTGTTCATTTCCGTCACAACCAGTGTTTTGGCTTTTGCAGCAAGTTGTGTGAAGCGTTCTTCGGGAAATGGCCATACGGTAATGGGGCGGAATAACCCTGCTTTAACGCCACGTGCGCGCAATGTTTTCACGGCCATTTTTACGGCGCGTGCTTGAGGACCAACAGCAAGAAATAAAATTTCAGCATCGTTGGTTTGAACCTCTTCCCACTTGCAGATGTCGTTCAAATTATTTTCAATTTTGCGATGCAGTCTGTCGATTGTTGATTGAATGCGCTTGCCGCTAACGTCGGGAAATCCGGTTTCATCGTGGTACAAGCCTGTTACGTGAAAGCGGTATCCGGCTCCAAAATCGGCCATGGTTGGCACGTCGTTTTCAATGGCATAGGGCTTGTAGTCTTTGGGATCAACGTTGTACTTTTTTCGTTCCACGATTTCGATGTTGTCGTGGAGGGGAATGGATTCGCGCATGTGTGCGAGAATTTCATCCATCAAAAATACCACGGGCTGCCTATACTTTTCGGCCAAATTAAATGCGCGAATGGTTTCGTAGTACACTTCTGAAACCGACTCGGGATAAATTGAAATAATAGGATGATCGCCATGGGTTCCCCAGCGCGCCTGCATAAGATCGCCCTGAGCGCATCCTGTGGGATGACCCGTGGAAGGACCGCCACGTTGAACATTCACAACAACTATGGGGATTTCTGCTATAATGGCGTAACCAAGTGCTTCTTGCATAAGAGAAAATCCAGGACCCGAGGTTGCGGTCATGGACTTTGCTCCTGCTAGCGAAGCGCCAATTATAGTTGCTATGGAAGCAATTTCGTCTTCCATTTGTATGAAGCGACCGCCAATTTTGGGAAGTTCTACGGAACAAACTTCGGCAACTTCTGATGATGGAGTGATGGGATAACCGCCATAAAAACGCAAACCAGCACGAATGGATGCTACTGCGCATGCTTCGTTGCCTTGCAGGAAAAGACTCTCAGACATTGCTTGTCCTTTCGGTGTGTGTGTCTCGGTTCTGGGGGAACATACCTCTGAATGTGCGAAAACATCAAGAAGGAGGGGTGCTGAAATTTTTGTCGCACCTGTGTAACTTGCCCTCCGTTATTTAAGTATGTTACAGTGAGCGCTCTAAATTGTTAACTGGAGAGCGTCATGGCGTTGATTGAGTGGACTCAAGCGTTGGAAACTGGCCTCTGGCCGGTAGACAAACAGCATCAGCAGCTTGTTCAGCTTATAAACAATTTGGATGAGGCTGTTCGCAATGACGTCGAAGAAGCGTTTTTTTTGGGGATTCTATCCGAGCTTGTTGCATACACAAGAGAACATTTTCGCGTGGAAGAAAGTTTGATGGAAGTTGCTGGCTATCCCGGTTTGTCGCGGCATAAGCTTTTTCA
>CAIZES010000131.1 GCA_903932045.1 uncultured Silvanigrella sp.
CAGCAAAAAATTGGTTATTGAATATGAGTGGAGCCTGACTGAGTTGCATTTGAGCAGCTGCGTAAAGAGAATCATACAATGAGCTTTGAATGCAAGGCACAAGCACTTGGGTTTCGGGATCGCCCATGCGCACATTGTATTCAAGTAGGAATGGACCTTTTGCTGTCAGCATAACTCCAAAATATAAAAAACCACGGTAATCGAAGTTTTCGGCACGAAGACCAGTCATTGTGGGTTTCACAATTTTTTCGAAAATTTCGCTCACAATTTTTTCGGGCAAATTGGGTACGGGAGCGCATGCGCCCATCCCACCCGTGTTAGGGCCGCAATCGGCATCCCACAAACGTTTGTGGTCTTGTGCAAACGGAAATGCATTCCAGGTTTTTCCGTCGGTAATCACTATGAGTGACAGCTCTGTGCCGTTCAATTTTTCTTCAACAAGCAAAGAGCATTGTTCGCCATGGGCTTCGGCCATTTCATTCAAAGCGGCAAGGGCTTCGGTGGTGTTAGAGCAAACAGCAACACCTTTTCCGGCTGCAAGACCGTCGTATTTGATGACGCATGCAGTATTGCTTTTTTGAACATAGGCATTTGCTTCTGAAACACTTTGGAACTCTGCATATTTCGCAGTTTGAACGAAGTGGCGGTTCATAAACTGTTTTGCAAAAATCTTGCTGGTTTCAAGGCGAGCGGCTTGCTGAGAGGGTCCAAAAACGGTGATGTTGTGATTGCGGAGAAAATCGCTAACTCCTGCGGCTAATGGAGCTTCGGGTCCGACAACAACAAGTTGGACGTTGTTGCTATCGCAAAAATTCAACACATCTTGCGCGTTCATGCAGTCAATATTTTTGCTATTGGGAATCCCAGCATTTCCAGGCAAAACCCAAATATTTTCTGAGCCAACATCTTTTTGTAGCTTCCATGCAAGCGCAGCTTCGCGTCCGCCACTTCCCAGAATGACCACCGATTTTTGTGCTGTTGAGCGCATCAAAGTGACATCTCCCCAATGTTGAGATCATCTTCCAAAAGTTTTTTCTTCATTTCTTCGCGTTTGAGGTCGGCTGCGTCGCGGACACTTCGAATATTGAGGCATCGCAATGCAGCAAGTGCGGCAAGTTCGGGAGTTGTGACTGTCATTGCGGGAACACCCGAAGGCATCATCAAAGACGAATTGATGTTGACTACCAAGTCGGATTTATCCGAAAATGGCGGGCAATTGATAACAGGAATATTGAGATTAGCTGCCAATGCTCCACCCAGTCCATTGGAAAGACCGGCAATGGCGATGCACACTCCGGCTTCGGGGGATTCGTTGTATTCTGTTGCGATATCGGTAATGCGTTCACCATTTTTGTGAGCCGAAACAACGCGCAGTCCGGCGGGAATTCCGTTTTCACGAATGATTTTTGCAATTTTTTGCGCGTGCTCAACATCGGCTTTTGATCCCATTGCGATGGCAACATATCCCGGTTTGATAAAGCCTTCCCGCACAAGCGAGCGAGCCAAACCTTCCGAACCAAGGTCTTGGGTACGAATGGTTTTTCCGGTGATCATTTCGTAAATGCCTTGGTAACATTGCGTTGTGTTTTGTACGATTTCGGTTGGCAGTGTGAGGGGCATAACGCCATTTTTCGTATTGTCTAGGAGCCAACGACGCACGGTTTCTTTATCGAATTCCACAGGAGAAATTTGGTTTTCCTTCCAGCTTCTTTCTGTCCACATGCGCGAACTGTCGGGGGTGTGAATTTCGTCGATGAGCATAAGTTCGTTGTTAAAAATTCCGAATTCATATTTGGTGTCAACTAGAATGAGCCCACGTTTTGCGAGTTCTGTGGCACCAAATTGATATAGTTCTAAGGAAACTTTAGCCATTTGTTCGTAGAGAGCTTTGGAGGCAAGGCCCGACGAAACAATATCAGCAGGTGTGATTTCTCTGTCACTGTCTTCTTTTGTGGTGGGGGTTACAATAGGTGATGGCAGTTTGTCATTCTTTTTGAGTCCATCGGGTAACGACACTCCCGAAAAAGTGCGTTTTCCTTTTTCGTAGCCGCGCCATGCCGAACCAGTGATGTAGCCGCGCACAATCATTTCAACTTTGATGGGCGCACACTCACGCACCACAACCGCTTGCGGATGAGGTTGCGAAAGAATGTGGTTGGGAACAATGTGACGGGTTTTTTCGAACCAGTCGGAAGCAATGCTTGTGAGCACTGCGCCTTTGCAGGGAATTAAGCTGTTCAGAACGACATCAAACGCCGAAATCCGATCGGTTGCAACAATGAGTCGGCGACCGGAGTCAACGGCGAAGCTTTCGCGCACTTTTCCAGAATGAACTTTTTTGAGCTGTGGTGTTGAAATTTTGTTGATGACCGCCATTTGTGGAATTTTTCCAACGTTTGTTTTAGCTGTTTCAGTATTATTTTGGGGGTTTGGAGTGTTTGGAGTGTTTGGAGTGTTTGTTGTCATCGCTTGCTTCCTTTCTTGCCTTAGCTTTCTTGCCTTAGCTTTCTTGCTTTCGCTTTCTTGTGTGATCAGTGGCGGAAATGCCTTGTTCCTGTGAGCGTCATTCCAAGTCCCAGTTCTGTTGCTTTGGCAACAACTTCGCTGTCTCGAATGGATCCTCCGGGCTGAACAATCCATTTCAAGCCAGCTTCTGCGTAGAGTTCGATGCTGTCGGCGAATGGGAAAAATGCATCTGACACAACAACACTGTTTTCCAATGCCCATTTGTATTCGTCTGTGTTTTTTCCGCACTCGCGCGACAAAAGTTCGAGTGTTTTTTCAATTGCCAGTTTTGATGAATTCACACGGTTGGGTTGTCCAGACCCCATTCCTGTGAGTTGGTAACTGCCGTCTTTGTTCTGCAAAGCGATAGCAATTGCATTGGACTTGATTGCGCGAACAGCTTGAATTCCAAACTCTGCGGTGCCTTTAAGTGTGTCTGGCATTGCGTTGGGCGTAGCGTTTTCCCATTTGGTAGCCAATTCGGTGTCGGAGTCTTGTTCCAAAAGAAAACTTCCGATCATGCGGCGTTGTGTTGCGGGAATGATTTCTTCCATTTTCCAAACAACAACGCGCATTTTTTTGCTGCGCGCGAGATATTCAAGGGCTTCGTTTGTGTAGTGCGGGGCCACAATAACATCTACAAATTTACGCTCGGTGGTATTTGGGTGACCAAACGCCAAAAATTCAACTGTTTTTTTGTCGACGCTGCAATTGAAGGCTACCACAGAGCCAAATGCGGAAATAGGATCGCCAGCCCATGCGCGCGCAAAGGCGGTAGCGCCATTAAGACTTTCGCCGCTTGCCATGCCGCACGGATTACCGTGTTTTACCACCACGCATGCGGTGGTTGAAATAAGGCCAATTGCAAGCGCAGCGCTTTCGAGGTCGCCAATATTGTTCCACGAAAGTTCGCGTCCCTGAATCACTTGTAAAGGAAATTCTTGATTTCCAGTGGACCAAATGGTTGCTTTTTGATGTGGATTTTCGCCGTATTCTAGTGTTTTCGTGAGTTCCATTTTGTATGTGCGGGTTGTTTTTCCGCCCAATTGGTCCATGGCACTGGAAATAACTGTGTCGTAGTGAGCTGTGTGAGCAAAGGCTTCCACCATAAGTGCGGTCCGGGTTTTGCCCGTAAGGCAGCCGTTGTTGCTATCGAGTTCGGCAATGATGTTTTTGTACTGAGTGGGGTTTGTGACTGAAGCCACTGCATGAAAATTCTTTGCGGCAGCCCGGATGAGAGTTGGGCCGCCGATATCAATATTTTCAACCAAAGCTTCTAGATTTGCACCCGCATTGTATGTTTTTTCGAAAGGATAAAGGTTGGAGATAACCATGTCGATGGGTTTTACGCCCAGTTTTTCGGCTTCCCGTGCATCGCGTGTGCGTTCGAATAAAATTCCAGATGCAATTTCAAACGAAAGAGTTTTCATACGGCCACCAAATGCTTCACCATGGCCTGTAACTTGTGAAACGTCTGTAACGGGCAGGTTGGCGTTGCGCAAAGCAGTTGCTGTTCCGCCAGAGGCCAACAACGAGACGCCGTGACGATGCAGTGCATTCGCCAAATCAATGAGACCAGTTTTGTCGGAAACGCTTAAAAGTGCACGCGTGATTTTTATTGAGTTCATTTTTGTGGCTCCTTATTGGCTTGAATATATTCGACGGCGTTTTGGAATATTTTGAGTCCATCACCGTGATGCGGCGTGTTGGAATTTGTTCGCATTTTTGTGCTCCATTCTGGATGATTCCACAGAGTGAGTGCGGCTTCAGGATGGGGCATGAGGCCAAATATGTGGCCACATTCACTTGCAAGAGCTGCGCAGCCAAAGGGTGAGCCGTTGGGATTTTCGGGGTATGTGGTTGTTGGAGTTTTTTGCGCGTCACTGTAAAACAAAGCGGCTTGCCCGTTTTCTAAAACTTGATTCCAATGATTGGTGTCTTCTAATACAATGCGCCCTTCGCCATGGCGCACAGGCAAATCTAAAGTGCGTATTCCAGCAAGAAATGGTGTTTTCGAAGTTTCGGAAACGGTGAGTCGTACCCAACGGTCTTCAAACTTGCCACTCTGATTGAATGTGAGAGTTCCGCGTTTTGTTCCAGGCAACAAACCCGTTTGCATGAGAACTTGGAATCCGTTGCAAATGCCAATAACGAGTTTTTTGTTTTTCAGAAAAGTTTCGGTTTCGGCAAGAAGAGTAGTGCCTTGGACTGTTTTGCGATGTTTAAAGAGGTGTGCCAATACTTTTCCCGAGCCGAGATCATCGCCAAACGAAAACCCTCCGGGAAACGTGAGCACATCAAAGTTGTGTAAGGATGTGTGTCCTGCCAGTAACGAATTGACGTGAACAATTTCGGGTTCTGCTCCTGCCAGTTTCCAAGCTGCTGCGGTTTCTTCTTCGCAGTTAATTCCGTATCCCGAAAGAACGAGTGCTTTCACTGTTTTCATTTTCACGGTGTTCTCCTCAATTCCAAAGGGCTGTGCGCCACGATTTTTCGATATCCCCAATTTTCCATGTCTCGCGATGCATTTGTTGCGTTTGCGAGTGCGACATTGCTCGCGACTGTGGTTGTGCTTGCCATTGCGACTGCGAGTGTAACTGCGATCCTATGGTGAGCTCGTTTGAGAGTGTCACGGTTCCCAAATATTGAGCCGTGGTCCCCATTATATTTTCGAATGCACTTTTGTTTTTAGATGAAACACTCACAATAAACCTGCTGTGCGATTCACTAAACAACGCAACATGCCACGGAATTTTTGTGGTATCAACGTTTACTGTTGCTCCCATGTTGCCGCCCATGCAACATTCTGCCAGAGCCACAAACAATCCACCGTCGGAAAGATCGTGACTGGATTCCAAGGTTCGTGTTTCGTGCGCCATCATCATTTTTTTGTAAGTTGCTAAAGCAATGTCTGTGCGAACCTGTGGAATTGTTCCTCCGGAGATACCCATGAGTTGGGCAAGCTCGGAACACGCCATTTCATCATGGGTTTCGCCAACCAAATAGATGGAGTCGTTGGCGGCCTTGAAGTTTGATGTCACCACGTTGCGCACATCATCAATTTTTGCGGTGACAGAATAAAGAATGGTTGGAGGGATTGAAATTTTTTCGCCGCCGGCGCGGAAATCGTTTTTCATGCTATCTTTTCCAGATGTCATGGGAATTCCGTAGGCGAGTGAAACATCGCGCAACGCTTCGCACATCATAACCAGGTTCCCTAGCTTTTGTTTGCCATCCGGATTTTCGGTGGGATGATACACGCTGTCGGGGACACAGAAATTATCGTTGGCGCTCCAAAAGCGATTGGTTTTGTCGGAAGGGCAGGGAAGTTTTCCGCCCACTGAAATAATTTGGCGAACCGCTTCGTCAAATGCTCCAGCGGAAGAAGCATAGGCATCTTTTTCAGCGTATCGCGGACAAATTCCGTTGGAAACTGCGACTCCTGTCCACGAATCAAAACCGAATCTCATAACGCCGGCATCTTGCGGAGCTTCGCCTCGCATGCCCATGAGTGGTTTTACAATTGTGCGTCCTTTTACTTCGTGGTCGTATTGGCGAATAATTGTTTCTTTGGACGCAATGTTGGGGCGAGCCATAAGTCGCAGGCCAATTTCATTCCAATTTGTGTTGTTTGGAATTGTGAATGAGTCTGCTTGGGGTGGGTTCCATTCTGCTTGCAGATTTTTTTGGGGAGTGCCTTCGTGCAAAAAATGGAGGTCGAGTATTGCAACCGCTTCGGCGCCATATCGAATTTCCAATGTGCCGTTGGCGTTAAATTCTCCCACGTGTGCAACTTCAACATCGTAAAACTTTGCGAGATCCTGGAGCGCTTGTTTGTGCTGTGGAGGAACAACCAACGTCATACGTTCTTGCGACTCGGAAATAAATATTTCCCAAGGTTTTAGCCCACTGTACTTGAGTACAACGTTGCTTAAATCAACTTTCGCACCATTGCAGATTGTTGCAAGTTCACCAATGCTGGAAGACAAACCTCCAGCACCCATGTCTGTAGAACACGTTACCAATCCTTGGCGTGTGGCTTCTTGAAGAAAATCGGAAACCAATTTTTGTGTGAACGGACTTCCAATTTGCACGGCAGAGCGCGGTGCTTGTTCGGAAAGCTCGACAGACGAAAATGTTGCTCCGTGAATGCCGTCGCGTCCCACCCGACCACCAGCAGAAAATATAAGGTCGCCAGGAACAATGGGCTTTTCCCAGCCTTTTTTTCCCGCGATGGTTGTTGGAAGAATTCCAGCTGTGCCACAAAACACCAAAGGCTTTCCACGAAATTTGTCGTCGAAAACAACAGAGCCATTGATGGTAGGAATTCCTGATTTGTTGCCACCGTCTTCGATGCCTTTGCAAACACCCTTTAAAATACGCTTGGGATGAATTTGTCCGGCATGCAAAGTTCCGTTGTAATTGGGATGACCAAAACAAAGAACGTTGGTGTTGAACAAAAGTTTTGCGCCGCCCACGCCGGTTCCCATTGGGTCGCGGTTGACGCCGACAATGCCGGTGAGAGCGCCTCCGTAGGGGTCTAGCGCCGATGGTGAATTGTGTGTTTCAACTTTCCACACAAAGAGGTTGTTGTCGTCTATTTTGACGCAACCAGCGTTGTCTGAAAAAAGTTTGACAATCCAATTTGCGCCATTTTTTTCGAGATTGTCGCGAATGGCAAGCGCTGGTTTTTGAATGTATGTTTTGAACAGCGATTGAATTTCTTTGGTTTCGCCAGTGGCAATATTTTTGAAAGAAATGTTTGCTGCAAACTCTTTGTGTTTGCAGTGTTCGCTCCAGGTTTGCGCCAAAACTTCCATTTCGCAGTCCGTGGGCATTTCTGGCATTCCGTGTTCGCGTCGGAATGTTTGGGTTTGTGAATTTTGAAAATAATTGCGGATGGCAATCATTTCCGCCTCATCCAGTGCCCAGGTGTTGTTTTTAGAGAGCGCCATAAGCTCATCCACTGGTTTGTTAAGATTTACAATTTCCACGGAGGCGTTGGTTTTGATTTCAACCTGCGGAACATATTTGAGGCTGAAAATGCTATTGCTGCTTTCGCAGTGCTGAATGAGTGGATTTCCGAGTTCTTCTTCAAAAACTTTGTGCAGCACGGTGTCATTAAGAGTGTTTTCGAACCAGTAGACGTCCTGTGAAAAAACAATTTGAGTGTTGCTTTTGGTTTCTGGAAACATGTCCTGCAAAATGCGCTGAGCACTCATCCCTTCATCATCGGTTACGCCAGGAAGCCGGCTCACAACCACGCATTGCGAAAATTTAGAGGGATTGCAGTTTTGATGCGCGTTTTCACATGGGTTTTCACATGGGTTTTCACATGGGTTTTCACATGCGTCTTTAAGTCCGTATGGACTTGTATTTTCATTTGGGATTTCATTTTTCAAAACAAATGTTTTGTGAAGCAAGGGATCGCAAATCACTTCTTGCGCAAATGCTTCAATTTTCTTGGGGTCGATGTCTGCTGCAATGGTGAATATGCGTGCGGTTTGCACTTGTCCCCGCTGTGGATTGGTGAGCGATTTTCCGAGGCGGTCGTCGCGTTCCGGATTTGCATAAATACGAAGAATACGAAAGGCGGATGTTTTCACGGATGAAGTCCTCATTTTCCGGGGTTTTCGTAAATTGTTTTTCCAATGCGAATGTTCACTGGTCCATGTGTGACTGTTCCGGCAACTTGTGCTCGGTAGCCAAGTGTTGCTGCTTTTCCAAGAATGGCATCAATACTTGTTGAAGGTGTCACAAGCAAAAAGCCGTTGCCCATGTTCCAGTGCGTGTAAGCATCGCGATCGGAAACATCGGTCATGCGAGCTATGGCCTGCATAGGGCGTGGTGGCGAAAAGAGATTGTTGAGTTCGGCGCCGAGGTTATTAGGTTTGAGAATGCGTCCTAAATTTGCGGGAACACCGCCTCCAGTGATGTGTGAAGCGCCATGAATTTCGATATTTTCACGCTTGAGAGAGTTTACCAGAGGGCAATAAATTTTTGAGGGAGTGAGTAGAACTTCGCTCCACGATTGCGTTTCTGTAAATTTTTCGGTGTGCCAGTTTTTGCCATAGCAGCGTTCCAGTGCGTTGCGAGCTAAGGTAAATCCGTTGCTGCGAAATCCGTCTTCGGCAAGGGTGATGATGGTGTCTCCGGGGACAATATCTTTTCCCGAAATTATTTTTTCTCCCGCAACTCCAATGGCTGTTGAGCACCAATTGAAATGCATTCCGTTTCCAAAGCCGCCAATGCGATTTCCAAGTTCGGCAATTTCACCACCCGTGATGGCAATTCCGGCAAGTTTTGATGCGGTTGCAAGGCCACTCATAAGTTGGTCGATAGTTTTGGGACACATGACATCAACATCGAGAATATTGGTTATATTTGTGGGCTCAATGCCCATTGCAGCTAAGTCATCTGCAACCATGGCAACAAGATCAAATCCCAGTGTGTTGTAGATGCCTGCGCGTTCGGCAATTTCAATTTTGGTGCCAATGCCGTCCGATGTTATTCCCACGTTCTGATTGCCAATGCGAACGATGTTTGCAAACGCACCATCGATGTCGAGTATGGGTTCGCCATTTGTGCCCGAGCGATTTGCAAATGATTTTTTGGCGTGCCCAAAAGCAATGCCGGAGCAAATTTTGCTGTTTTCGTGATGGTTCAGAGTCATGATTGTTCTCCCCAAACGGTGCGTCCGTAGCTCGCTGTTTCCATTCCGGGCAGAAAAATGTCATGCACTTGGCCTTCGCGAATGCTAAGTGCCGAAACAATTTCCAGCACAGCGTTTTTGTGAAATGAAGGGATATCGGGGCAGCCGCAGCTGGACAAACTTGCACGAATTTTTGCTGTGGTTTGTGACAGGTTTTCGTCAAGAGTGCCTGCGTATTCCACAAAACCCTCAACACCTTCGGCAAACTTGCTTTGGTGATAACGATTGGATTTCCAGTCGCTGGCACGTGGTGCGCCTTCGCCCCAGTAAGGTTTCATCACTTTATTGTTGAGCGTAATTTTTTCGGTGGGTGATTCTTCCATGCGCGCAAAATAGCGTCCCATCATGACTGCATCAGAACCCATGGCAAGTGCCATTGTGATTTCTTTGGCAGTGGTGATGCCGCCATCGGCAATCACTGGAATGTGAATTCCTGTGTGACTTTTCCATCTTTCGCGAGCTTCAACTACGTCTATTATTGCTGTTGCGAGGCCTCGTCCTGTTCCTTTTTGTTCTTGAGTGATGCAAATGGAGCCGCCGCCCATTCCTACTTTAACTGCATCGGCGCCACATTCTGCTAAAAACCGAAAGCCTTCAGCGGTAACAATATTTCCTGCAACAGTGGTGAGTTTCGGAAAGCGCTCACGAATCCATGTTAAAGCTTTTGCTTGATACGTTGAATAACCGTCGGAACTGTCGAGGGTGATGACGTCAACTCCGGCGTCAACCAAACTGGGAACTCGTTCGGTGTAGTCGTGCGTGTTTACTGCTGCGCCAATGGCCCCTGTTTGTCCGGCCGTGTTTGGGATTTTAACAAAAAGTTGTTTAGCAAGGCGTACCATTTCGGCCTGTTCTTTAATGGGCTGTGAACAATAGATAAACGCACAGCCGCCCAATCGAGCCAATTCAACAGCCATGCGCACCCCCGAAACGGATTGCATAGCTGCGGCGAGGAGAGGTGTTCCCAAAAGAACGGCATTGCCAGTGCGGTAGGGGGCTGTGAGAACGGTGTTCAAATTGACGCGTTCAAAAACGGAGGCTTCATCGGTGAGGCCTGGCAACAACCGAAACTCAGCGAGGGTTCGTGATGGTTCTAGAATGATCTTCTTGGCCATGGTTCTCTCCTTTGGTCAAAGTTTGAAATGTTGAAGAAAGCAGTTTTGGGAAATAAAAAACCCGCCGTAGGGCGGGTTGATGGCGTGTGGAGGGCGCAAGAGGCCAAGGATGAGGTACAGGCATGGCACTCCCATGCAGAAAAACTCAAAACATCCAGTGGGAAAGAAGTCATAGTCGACAACCTCTTGTCTAGTGTGAATGAAACACTTGGTATTTCAAATACTCATGTGTGATATCAGTTTTGCAAATGGATAGCAAGAGGTTCAACGATGGAATGTGGTGCCATTCTCGATTGCATTGAAATACTGAATCCATGCTGCCAGTGGCTTCTTACCGTTTCGCCAAATCGCTGAGATCCAGTGAAAGACAGAAGCGAGAGAAGGAAACGAGAGAAGGAAACGAGAGAGTGTGCTGCCTCATTGTTCTGGAGTGAGCCCCAGTTTTTGAATGAGCGCTTTGTCTGCATCGCCACTTGGATTCCCTGTGGTCAAAAGCTTTTCGCCCAAAAAGAGTGAAGCAGCGCCAACAATAAAGCAGAGCGCCTGAGTTTCTTCGCTCATTTCTAACCTTCCCGCAGAAAGTCGAATTTTGCTTTCTGGTAAAACCACGCGAGTTGTTGCAATCATCCGAACAAGTTCGATGGGATGAATATTTTCGCTCTGACTTAAAGGTGTGCCCTCAACTTTCACCAGCATATTCACAGGTACGCTTTCCGGATGGGGTTGAAGATGATTGAGTTGTTCAAGCAATCCAAAACGATCTTCGGTTTTTTCGCCCATTCCAACAATGCCGCCACAACACACCGACATTCCTGCCTTGCGCACGCGAGCAAGAGTTTGGAGACGGTCGTCGTACGTGCGCGTTGTCACAATTGATTTATAATATTCAGGACTGGTATCCAGATTGTGATTGTAATATGAGACGCCTGCTTCCTTTAAATCGTCAGCCTGATTTTGTGTCAGCATGCCCAAGGTCATGCAAACTTCAAGTCCAAGAGCTTTTACATTTCGTGCCGCATTCAACAGAAGATCGTACATTGGGCCCGACTGTGGTGGAGATGTCCAAGCGGCGCCCATGCAAAAGCGAGTTGCGCCCATTGCTTGAGCCTTGCGCGCTTGTACAAGAATTTCGTTTTCATCTAGCATCCCTTGCCCTTCGAGCTGCGTTTGATAGTGGGCGCTTTGCGGGCAATATGCACAATTTTCCTTACAGCCACCAGTTTTTATGGATAGTAAACTGCTTAGCTGAACATTATTTCCTGGGTGCCGTTGTTGATGAATTCCTGAGGCAAGAAACACAAGCGATGGCAATGGGAGGTTGTAAATTTCAGATATTTCATTTCGAGTGAAATTGTACCGAATGGGCAATTGAATGCGTTCCAAAAGTTCATTGAAAGTCATGTCCAAAAAATTCCTTTGTCTGTAAAATTTTGTGTTCTCATAACAACGTGATTCTCTGGTAGGAGGCAAGTTCTACCGCATCGCAATACGTTTTGAGACGAGTGCATCAACAATTCCAGGGTCGGCAAGGGTTGATGTATCTCCAAAATCGGAAGTATTTTCTGCTGCTATATTGCGCAGAATGCGTCGCATTATTTTGCCAGAACGGGTTTTGGGTAAGCCTGGAACAATGAGTATTGCTTCAGGAACTGCAAAGGGCCCTATATGATGGCGCACTTCATTTTTGAGTTCGCCTATAAGCTCTGCAGTTTCGGCCCATCCAGAGTTCAGGATGACATAGGCGAAAATTCCTTGCCCTTTCACGGGATGAGGAAAACCAACAACTGCTGCCTCAGCACAGCTTGCATGTGTAACCAGTGCGCTTTCCACTTCAGCAGTGCCTAGCCTATGGCCCGAGATGTTGATGACGTCATCAACTCTTCCGGTTATCCAATAGTAACCGTCGGAATCGCGAGTGCACCCATCTCCTGTTAAATAATACCCCTTGAAAGAACTTAAATAGGCTTCAACGTAACGCGAATGATCATTTTGAATTGTGCGCGCCATTCCTGGCCAAGGTTTCTTAATTGCCAAAAGCCCTGAGACATTGTTTTCGTGAAGTTCGTTGCCTTTCTCATCTAGTAAAACGGGCTCAATCCCAAAAAATGGCAGTGTTGCCGACCCTGGTTTCAATGGCGTTGCTCCAGGAAGAGGTGCAATCATAATCCCTCCCGTTTCTGTTTGCCACCACGTATCAACAATGGGGCAACGCTCATTCCCAACAACTTGATGATACCAGCGCCACGCCTCGGGGTTGATGGGCTCGCCAACACTCCCCAACACGCGCAAGGATGTTCTCTGATAGCGCGTCACAAAGGTATCTCCCTCGCGTGCGATTGCGCGAATTGCGGTGGGAGCCGTGTAAAATTGAGTTATTTTATGTCTATCAACCATATCCCAATAGCGGCCTGCATCGGGATATGTTGGTACACTTTCAAAAAGCAGAGTTGTGGCGCCGTTGCAAAGCGGGCCGTACACAACGTAGGAATGGCCTGTTATCCAACCTATATCTGCAACACAGGCGTAAATATCTCCCTCGCGATAATCAAAAACATATTGATGGGTGAGAGCTGCGTGTAGCAAATAGCCTGCGGTGGTATGTGCAACCCCTTTTGGGCGGCCTGTGCTTCCGGATGTATAAAGCAAAAATAACGTATCCTCGCTATCAACATGTTCCACAGGGCAAAATGTTCTCTCGGCATCCATGGCTTCTCGCAACCAAACGTCACGCTGAGGATAAAAGGGAATTTTGTTGCCCGTGCGTTTCACAATAAAAACTTTTTCCACTGAGGGGCATGCTGCAACCGCTTCATCCACAGTGCGTTTCAGTGGAATGCATTTCCCACCTCGCAAGCCTTCATCGGCGGTAATAACAATCCTGCATTTTGCATCGTTTATTCTGTCTCGTAGTGCCTCAGCGCTGAATCCAGCAAACACAACGTTGTGAACAGCCCCAAGGCGAGAGCATGCCAGCATGGCATAAACGGCTTCCGGAACCATTGGCATATAGATGGCAACTCTATCGCCTTTCCGAACTCCTGCATGTCTCAGCACGTTTGCAAGGCGACACACTTCCCGCATCAGCTCGCGGTAAGTGATTTTTTTTCCTTCGGTTGGGTTATCTGCTTCCCAAATAATGGCGACTTGATCCCCACGGGCAGCAACATGTCTATCAACGCAATTGTAGCAGGCATTAATTTTTCCGTGCAGAAACCAAGCGACTTGTCCGTATTGCCAATCACAAGCTTGCACCTGAGAAAAGGGGTGAAACCAATCCAACATGTTGCTTGCATGTTCTTTCCAGAATGCGTCCGGCGATTGAATGCTTTTTTGATAGATTTCTTGATAGGCCGAAAGCGAGTTAATGTGCGCTCCCCGGGATGCTTCTGGTGTTGGTGCAATTGCTGTTTCGTTTTGCATAATAGCCTTCCTTGGAATAAACTTCGGTATTGTCCGCGGATGAGGCTATCGTTAGGAGTTGTTTTTGGGAGGGTATATTTTGGTTTTCCCCGGATTATTCAGTGGCGAAAAACCAAGGGGTGAGGGGCGTGGACGTTGCAGGGATGCGGGAAGTGCAATGCACAAGGCGTGGGGTGTTGGCA
>CAIZES010000132.1 GCA_903932045.1 uncultured Silvanigrella sp.
ATGTCAAGCAATTTGATGGACTGACTCTTCCCAATGGAGTTGTGCACGATGGCTTTATTTGTGCTCAAGACATTGGCGGTGTTATTAAGAAAGATCGTATTGATATTTTTGTTGGCCCACAGGGAGGCGGGAGTCCGTGGGAGCCTGTGTGTCGCAGCACCAATCCATTTATAGAGCATGGTTTTGCATCTTTGGTTCCAGCGGACTGGAAGCTTTGGAAAGAAAATGGACCCGACAAAATTACAGGTCAAATGACATATTTGCGTGAAAGTCCTTTTGAGTATCGCCAAAACGTGCCCGAAAAAGCTCTCGATATCTCCATTGTTGACGGGGCGTATTGCAAGGGTCTTTGGTAATCTAAGTTAATACTATTGCCGATCGTTTGGCGATGGAAATTTCGTCATCCTTGCATGGAAATAATTTTTGAGGGATGAGCGCTGAATCAACGGTGATGTTGCTGTTGCTTGTGTTTGCAAGTATCAGACAAGGTTTGCAGCCTTTTGTGTGTCGTACGAACGCCACAACGCTCGGTATTTCTAAAAAAGTGATTGAGCCTTTCCGCAGACTTTTTTGTGTGGTGCGTAATTTTGCAAGTGATTTGACATGCTCGCGAATTTCATTGGCATGACGGTGCGTGGCAAGATGCTTTTTGAGATTGGGCGGAAATCCGCGCCGACAGTCGGGATCATGGGCACCTTCCATTGCAATTTCGTCGCCATAGTAAACGCAGGGAGCGCCAGGCATTGTGTATAAAAGAGTGAGGGCCATTTTGAGCCCCGCAAAATCGCCATTAAAGAGCGAAGTGATGCGCGGAGTGTCGTGGCTTCCAAGCAAGTTCATTTGTGCCAAGGATATATTGGGATGGTAACGTTCTATGGCGTACTTTGCCTTGCTCTGAAATTCGTCAGGCAACATGGGTGAGATGTTAGCATAGTGTGAACGATTTGTGATTTCGCGCAGAGGTTTTTTCGAAAGAGATGCTGCGAGAATGGGTTTGCCTAGGAGGTAATTCATGACAGCATCAAATTGATCGCCTTGCAGCCAGCGGTCGGCTTCGTCCCAAATTTCCCCAACAATGTACAGTTCAGGATTTATCTTTTTTACGCGTTTTCTGAATTCTCTCCAAAAAGAGTCGTCGTCAATGTCGCCGGGAACATCGAGACGCCAGCCATCAATTCCAAATTTTGCCCAGTGTTCGGCAACCAAAAAAATGTACTCGCGTACTGCGGGAGTATTGGTGTTTAATTTGGGAAGTGCAGGTAAATTCCACCACGCTTTGTAGCCGTAATCGCGAAAACTTTCGATGTTTTTTCGGGTTGATTGCTCTTTGGTTGGAAAAGCAAGAAGCGGCTTTTTCTTTTTGAGCCATTCGGGATTGATGTGAAACCAATCGAGATACGGAGATTGTGCTCCATTTTCCATGATATGATTGAATGCAAAAAAACCACGTCCAGTATGATTGAAAACACCGTCGAGTACAATTTTCATGCCAAGCCTATGTGCTTTGTTAATAAGCTCGTGCAAAGCATCGTTGCCACCCAGCATGGGGTCAACTTGGAAGTAGTCGAACGTGACGTATCGGTGATTGGCTGCTGACTGGAATATTGGAGTGAGATAAATTGCGTTAAACCCCGACTCTTTTATTTGTGAAAGACGTTCTATAATTCCATAAATATCGCCACCTTTAAATCCGTGGAAGGTGGGGGTTGCGTTCCAGTTTTCAAGATAAGGAAGATCTGGAGCTTTGGTGCTGCGAGCATAACGATCGGGAAATATTTGATAGAAAATGGCGTCGTGAACCCACTCTGGAACATTGGGAATAAGAGGTTTTTTTGCTTTGGGAACGGCAAGTTTTTGTGCAAGCTTCATACAAGCTCCGCAATATAGGGAAGATTACGATATGCGCCATCGAGATCTAATCCGTAACCAATAACAAAATTCTTTCCGATGTAAAATCCAACGTAATCTGCGGTGATTTCGGTTTCGTGTGCTTCGGGTTTGTCGAGCAGTGTTGCAACTCGCACCAATTTTGCGCCGGCGTCTTTAACTTTTGGTACCAAAAAGTTCAGGCTTCGACCGGAGTCGATGATGTCTTCAATAATAAGAACATTTTTTCCGGCAACGCTATCGGGGACGGGAATTGCGAGTGAGACTGTCCCTGATGATACGGTTCCCGCGTAACTTTTGAGGCGTGTGGTTTCAATTTGCGTGGGCATGTTCAGCTTGCGAACGAGGTCTGCGGCAAACAAAATGGCTCCGTGCAAAACAATAAGCACCACAAGGGTCTCACCTTTAGGGTGATCGTTGTTGATTTGTGCAGCAAGTTCGGTAGTGCGTTCGCTGATTTGTTGTTCGGTTAACAAAACTTTTGCAGTCATTGTGCGGTTGCCGACATTTACAAGCATGGGAATCCTCCGTTGGAATGAATGAAGTTTCTCAAACTTGGTGGCTGCTGACAATAGCGTGTGTTAGTCTGCCTTGACATGTGAATAGAGGGAGCGACGGTATAGTGACAAACGAAGTACGGGATACAATCGAATTTTTGTGCAAAGATGCTCGTGAAAGACTGGAATGGCCGCAATTTTTATCGCACCTTGCCCAAGGGGCAGCATTTCACGACACAAGAGCTGCGTTGTTGGACCTTGTTCCTAATCTGCTGCCAGAGGAACGTGAAGATGTGTTTTTGGCAACCACCGAAATGTTGACTCTAATTTCGGAAGGGCGGGCCCCCACGCTTCGCGACGTTGATTTTGACTCGTTTATGCCCATCTTGCGCAGGTCTGGCAGCGTTCCCGCCCGCGCACTTTATGAGCTTTATACGTTTCTCGACCAATCCGAGCAGGTTGTGCCTCTTGCAAAGCCCCCTTCTGCAGGCGAAGCTCAGCATCGTTTTCCAGCTGTTCGAAAGCTTGTTGGCAATGTTGTTTCGTTGCCAAAATTGAAGGCTCGTTTGGCACACAGTATTGCTCCCGATGGTTCCATTTTATCTACAGCCTCGCCTGAGTTGCGGTCGGCTCGCGACAGAGCCGAGCATGCAAAACGGCAAGTGGTTTCGGTCGTTGAAAATCTTCTTCAGAAAAACTCCGTGCGCGACGCTCTTCAAGATCCCGTGTGGGTTATGCGCGACGATCGCATTGTTTTGCCTGTTCGCGTTGAACGACGTGGCGATATCGATGGAATTCCAAGGGGTGTGAGTGGAACTGGCTCTACTGTTTTTGTCGAGCCCCGCGAAATTGCAGCAGCGCAGGTGCAATTGGAACAGGCTCAGGCCGATGTTGAAATAGAAGAAGCACGTGTGTTGTACGCGCTTTCACAGGAAGCTGCTGCCGAGTATGAGCGTTTGGAAGTGAATCATACAGCTCTTCTTGAAGTGGATGAGCTTATGGCACGCGCACGCATGGCGTCGTTATTGCATGCGCAAGCCCCTCAGTTTTTGGATGCTGAAAAATCTGCTGTGCGTTTTCGTATGGTTCGAGCTTCGCATCCTCTATTTTTGTTGGAAGGAAAGCCTTGCGTTGCAAACGATTTGGCGCTGGAACCTCAATTTGATGGCGACGAACGCAAAAACGTTTGGGTGTTGACAGGGCCAAATGCCGGTGGAAAAACAGTTGCCATGCGCACAGTTGGCATTGCTGTTTTAATGGCAAAAGCCGGGTTGTTTGTTTGTGCTGAAAAAGCCGAAATTGCCGATTTCGAACATGTGTTTGTAGAATTGGGTGACCGGCAAAGTCGTGAAGAAGATTTGTCAACATTTTCCGGGCATCTTTTGCATGTTTCGCGGATGTTTTTGCACGCAACAAAACGTTCGTTGGTGATGTTGGATGAAGGGTTTGTAGGAACCGATCCTGCTGTGGGAATGGCACTCGCACGTGCCGCCCTTGAGGACTTGTGTTCACGGGGAGTAACAACTCTTATTACCACCCACTTTTCCAATTTGAAAACGCTAGCCAACGAAAACAAAGGATTTCTGAATGCCTCAATGGAATTTGAGCCTCGGGAGCTTAGGCCTACGTATCGTTTGATTAGTGGAATTCCAGGACAAAGCTTTGCTCTGGAGCTTGCTGAGCGCATTGCATTCCCAAAAAGTATTTTAACTTTGGCTCGCGAATATTATGGTGATGAGTCGCACAGAGTAGAACTTTTGCTTGCAGAACTGCAAGAAAAACGATCGGAAATTCAAAAATTGGCGGAGCAGCAGTATCGTGAGCTCGAAAAAGCTCGTGCCGAACGCGTTGCTGCCGAAGCCGAAAAATCGAGAATTGCCCGGGATCGCGATGAATTGGTTGAGGGTTATCGCTCACGCTTGGTGCGTCGCCTCAATGCATTTGAAAATCGTCTGATGGTTCGCGAAAGGCAGTTTCAAAGAAGCCTTGATGAGCAAAAATCCGAATCTCAAGCGGGTGCGGAATCTTCGTCACCGGCTGGCGCCACAAATGCTACTGGCAAAGTGAGCGCTGTTGGTGCTGTTATTTCTGGAAGTGCTGGAAGTGCTGCAAAAAATCAAACCGAAACTCCGCATCAAAAAGAAAAGCGAAAATTTTCGTCGCTTGCCGACCTACGCGATGTTGCCATTTCAAGCACAAATGTTCCATCTTCCTTTTCTTCTGTGGACGATCGTGCCGACAAATTTAGGGCTCCCCGTCACATGAGTTCGCGTTCACTGCTAGACGAAGCACGCGAAACACTTCACGGATTAGACAAAAATTTTGATCGCATAGAAGGCGATTTTAAGAAAGAAATGGCAAAGCTGGAAGTTTCTGCAAAAATTCCAAATGTGTCTGCGCCGCAGCCTAGAATTCCTGTGGTGGAACAGCAAAAAACAGGAAGACCCGCTTCCTACTGGACTCGCGGAATGCGCGTTAAAACAGCTCGATTTCGAGATGTTGGTACCGCGCTGCGGGCTGTTGACGGCAAAGGGCTGGTGGAATGTGAATTTGGTACTATTCGTGTTCGTATTCCTCACGCCGAGCTTAAAACAGTTGAAGATGCTGCACGAGAGTCTCCCTCTTTCAAAAATTCTTCTCAATTTACTCTCAAAGCAAAGAAACAAGTGACGGTGGGCGCTTCTGTGCGAGGAGTCAATCACGACATCGAAGGAGTTTTGCCGCACGGGGGAATCACTGTTGATGTGCGAGGTCTTACTGCCGATGAAGGATTCGAGGTTGCACGCCGATTTTTAGATAAATGCATGCGATCAGGAGAAGAACGCATTGTTATTGTTCATGGGCATGGGGAAGGTAAGGTGAAACAAGCTGTACGCGCGTGGCTTCAATCTGGAGAATATCCAGTGACCTATCGTCCTGGGCGGCAAGGTGAGGGTGGCGACGGCGTCACTGTGGTGCAATTTGAAGAGTGAAAATAGTTAGGCCATTGTTGATAATACGTCGCGCTCTTCATCGTGCAAAAGCATATTGACGTCAATTAAAATCTTAACTTCGTTTTCCAAACGTCCAATGCCTTTAATGTAGCGTGCGCTTTTTGCGCTTGCTACGCGCGGAGGTTCGGTAACCAGTTCTGATGGAATATTGAGAACTTCTTTAACAGTATCAACAACAAGTCCAATGCTTGTTTCGCCCATTCGGACCACAACCACGCAAGTGCGGTCGTCGTAAGAACGCTCGTCCATTGAAAAACGGAGACGAATATCCATAACAGGAATAATTTGTCCGCGAAGATTCATGACTCCCTTCACAAATCCCGGCATTTCGGGAACTTCAGAAATGTGGTGCATTCCCACAATTTCAGTGACGTACGAAATCTCAATTCCGTAGTCTTCTTCTCCAATACGGAATGTGAGGTATTTGTCTTTTTGCGTGTCTTCGTCTTCGTCATCTCCATCCATGGCGGCAAGTGCATCTTTGCTGGCTTCGTTTGCTGCTACTTTTTCTGAGGTCATAATATTTTCTCCCTTGGGCTTTGATATACTTTATTAATATTTTCCAAATTCTTCATCATCAAGCGCCAAAACTTCTTCGGGTTTCACGGCCGGAATGTGCGCTTGGTCGGTTCCTCCCCAGCCTTTGTTGGCATTTGTATTGCCTTTCGATGAATAGCCCGGGTGATCTGTCATTTTTTTGGGAGCAGCGTTCGCGGCAGGAGCGTTCGCGGCAGGAGCGCTTGCCTGAATAGACTGGGACATGGGTTTGATTTGCGCTAGCGAAGATGGTTTGCTAACGGGCTTCGTTGGAATATAGGGAGCAACCTTTGCTTGCTGTGCGTGCATTGCCTGCATTGCAGGTTTTGTATGACCTTGTGCCACTGGCTTTGTGTTTATTGGGGTGCTTTGGGGAGTGTCGTGGAACGACGTTGTGCCCGTTCCTCCAGCCCCTGCTTTGATCTGGAATCGTGAAACGATATTTTTTAGCTGCGATGCCATGCCACTCATTTCTTCCGAGGCCGAAGCGTTTTCTTCAGCGGAAGCAGTGTTTTGTTGGGTGACGTTGTTGACGTTGGAAAGGCCCTGGGAAATTTCATTTGCAGAGCTTGCTTGCGAATTACTAGACTCCACAATTTCGCTGAGGGCTGTGGACATCTGTGTGACACCTTCCGTGATGCGCGCAAACGATTCTGCTGTGCTTTTTGCTTGAGACACACCGTTATCAACCTTGGACAAACTGGATTCAATAAGATCCGATGTTTCTCGTGCTGCCTTTGCAGAACGGCTGGCAAGGTTTCGAACTTCGTCGGCCACCACTGCAAAACCTTTTCCGTGTTTTCCGGCGCGAGCAGCCTCAACGGCAGCGTTAAGAGCCAATAGATTTGTTTGGAAGGCAATGTCGTCAATAAGCTTAATCACCTTGGAAATTTGTTGGCTGGCTGCGCTGATATCATTCATGGCTTGAACAGTGGTTTTAATTTTGTTTTTGCCGTCGTCCGCTGCGCATTGCGCTGTTGCTGCAGACTGACTTGCCTGCACTGCATTGTCGGCGTTTTTCTTTGCTTGCGAAGTCATTTCGGTTACGGCCGAAGAAATTTCTTCCAACGTGGCTGCTTGCGATGTTGCCCCGCGGGCCAAGGCTTGGCTTGCGGAACTGACCTGACTAGAACCCTGTGCTACCTGGCCCGATGTTTCTGTAATTTGAATAATAAGATTGTTCAAATTGCCATGCATTTGCACAAGCGCTCTGCCCAAAGTGTCCTGTTCGGAGGCAACCTTTGGAGAGAGATTGAGGTTTCCTCGGGAAATTTCAGCTGCAATAGTCACCTTTTCTTTTTGATAGCCGTTGAGCTGCTGAATTGATTTTCCAATCTCGCCAATTTCGTCGTCTCTGTTTTGCATATTTTCAAGGGTTGAAACATCCATTCCGTGAAGTTCGATGTCGCCAATGGCAAGGCGTCGCAAGCATTCAGCAACGAGTTTGATGGGTGGCACAATGGATTGAGCCAGCGCATACAGAAAACCGCCAACAAGAAGTGTTGCAAGTGTTCCTATAACGAGCAGTGCCCAAAATGTTCTGGAAATGACCACGTTTGTTTTTTCTATTGTCTCAGCTCTGCTTGCAATGTCCGCTTCTGTCAGTTTAGTGAGCGTTGTCTCAACTGCGTAAATTTTATCTTTGGAAGCTTGTATATCTTGGTTTGCTTTTTGGGGTGATGCTTGAGCATCGGCCACAACGGCATCCAGCACTTTTTCGATTCCAGTGCGGTAGTCGGTAAGGTCCGATTCCATTTGTTTGGCGCTGCTTTTGAGGTCGGCGCTGAGGTCTTCGTCCAATTGTACAAATGCCACAATTTTTGCAATGTCTGATTTGAGTTCATCCGCTTTTTGTTTGTATTGTTCTCGATATTTCTTTTGGGTATCGGCGTTGCCTACGTTCAGAAGAACGTCTTTTTCAAAACCCCTGGTTTCCAAAATAGTGAGTTGCGCCTCGCGGAGTGCATTCAGCTGAGGGATTTCCTCGTTCACAAGCTTGTTGTGTGTTTTTAAAATACTGGAATTGAAGCCTGCTGTTGACAAGGTTACAATGGCAAACCCAGCAGCAGCAATTCCGGTTCCAACGTATAGTTTTTGAGCGACGTTCAATCCCATGTGTAAACTCCCGATGACACAAAGCGTTCTATAAAGATGACTTTTCAAACGTTCTGCATTCCAATAAACATTGCACATCCCAGAGGTATTATCGTTTGGGTTTGTGGAATCTTGAATGAATTGTGTCAAAGGAATGACTCTGCACTGCTAGCAGGAAGATTTGGTGTTTTCTTGGTTTTGTTATTGTTTCCTGGGTTGCGTTGTTCAATTTGCGAGGTTGGATTTGAGCGTGGCTATTTTGTTTTTCCGAAAATCTTGGACATTTCTTTTGCGAAGGCAGGATTTATGGGAAGTGTTTCGTCGTAAAGAACCCATTTGGAAATGTCTGCATCTTTGTCGGCGGTGAATTCAAGCGGAACAATTCCAGCAAAGCGAGCGAGGTCGTTTCGATGCGTCACCAAGTGAGCAATAAAGTTGAGCGCCATTTCTTCATGTAAGGTGTCGGCCACCAGTGCTGCGCCAAAGCGTCTGAAAAACGTGTTTTGTGGTGGCGAAAAATTGAGGCTGGGCACGGTGTGGCGTACGCGAAGGTAGTCGGATTTCCAAAGTGCGCCCGCCACAACACGTTTTTTGAGCAATTCGAGCACAAGTTGGCTGCTGCCTTGGCGTGTTTGCATGTGTGCTTTGCGTAGCCAATCCAGTGCCTGTGCGCCATTTTCCAGAGATGTTTGTGCATTTGTCATTCCGTGTGCCATGAGAGCTGTTCGCGCAAGCAAAGTGAGGTCCGACGGTAAAAAGATGCGGCCTCGCCAGAGTGGATTCTCTGCAGGGTTAACAAAAGCATCCCAAGACGGACTCCGTTTTGTGCCAAGAGTGTCGTCGAGCCAGACAATTCCAAAGGGATCGGCCATGAGGCCGACATAGGCGTGCGATTCTGTTTGTGTCTTGGAAGGTTGGGCTAAAGGAAGTTGCTTTGTTTCCGCAAATCGAGGGTCGTTGAGTGGCCGGATGAGTCGTGCGGCATTGAGGAGTGTGAGTTCGTTTTCGTCGGCTATCACCACATCCCAGTTGTTGGCCGAGTTTTTGAGACGCTGCTCAAATTCGTGCGGGCTTGCCGTTATTTCAATTCTGAGTTGAACTTTGGTTTTTCGTTCGAAGTCGGCCAAGGTTTTGCTGTCGATAAGGCTGGCGGGGCAAATAACCGACAAAACTTGAGGCTGTGCCGCTGCGATATGATTGTTGAAAAATGAGCAAACACAAAGCAAAAATACTTTTATTAAAGGTTGGCGTGGCATTTGGCTCTCCTAGGTTTGTCACCGATGTTAATGCAAACTTGGGGTTTTCCACAAGGCGTAGGTTTGACATGATCGCAGAATTTGTTCATCATAGCACCCTCGGAAAACCGAAGACATCTGTAAGCAGAGAGGATTCCCATGGCGAAGTTTCATTACATAGACCCCGCAGAGAGCGCACGCGATCCGTTTGAATCAGACAATCAGGATCAAACTGAATTTGAAAAGCTGTTGCAATCCGATCAAACCGTGGTGACCACGCGTCGTTTTCGCACCGGCGAACCTGTAACAGGCAAAGTTATGTCTGTGGGTCAAGAGTTTATTTTCGTCGATTTGGGTGGCAAAGTGGCTGCCGCTGTTGCAGTGGACGAATATCGTGTTGCTGGAGCGGGTATTGTGCCTCGCGCAGGCGACGAAATCTCTTTGTTTGTGCGTGAAGACAACGGTTCTGAAGTTGTTCTCACCCGTTCATTGCGCCGCAACGAGGCCGATGACATGATGCTTCGCAATGCGTTTGAACAAAGTCTTCCCGTGGATGCAAAAGTCGAGAAAACCAATAAGGGCGGCTTTGAAGTTTCGGTGGGTAGCAAGCGTGGGTTTGTTCCTACAAGCGGAATGGACATTGTTCCCATTGAAAACCCCGAACAATATATTGGCAAGGTTTTGAAGTTTGTCATCACTCAATTCTCGGGGCGCAACATTGTGCTTTCGCGTCGCACATTGCTTCGCGAAGAACGCGAACAAATGGCTCGCGAAGTTATTGGCACGCTTGAGGTTGGTCAGCAAAAAAGCGCTCGTATCACCCGTTTGGCAACCTTCGGTGCATTTGCCGACATTGGTGGCGTAGAGGGGTTGGTTCCTATGAGTGAGCTTGCTTGGACTCACGTCAAAAAGGTTGAAGATGCGGTTAAAATTGGCGATAATGTGCAAGTGAAAATTCTTAAAATTGAACATTCTCCCAAACTCAAAATTGGTCTTTCCATAAAAAGCGCTGGCGAAGATCCCTGGATTTCGTCGGCAACGCGCATTATGCCTGGCACTCAAATTGAAGGTAAAATCACTCGCCTCACCGATTTTGGCGCATTTGTTGCTGTGGCCGATGGGGTTGAGGGCCTTGTGCATGTGAGCCAGCTCACATGGGAGAAGCGTGTGAACCATCCACGTGAAGTGGTTGAAGAAGGCCAACGTGTTTCGGTGCATGTGTTGAGTGTGGATTTTGAAACTCACAAATTGGGATTGAGCTTGAAGGGACCCATGCCTGCCGACGTAAAAACACGTATTGAGGCCAAGAAACGCGGAAATCAAGAGATGTCGTCTGAAGAACTGGAAATGGCTGCCGAGTGGGATCGTTATCAAAAGACGTTCACACAGGCTCCAGCACAGCGTAAGTTTGA
>CAIZES010000133.1 GCA_903932045.1 uncultured Silvanigrella sp.
CAACAATTGATCGGCTAGCTGCTTATAAGCTGCTAGCGACGGCGCTTTTATCAACGCACGAATGATCCGTTCTTTGCCTGCAAAAAGAGATTCCCAATAAGGCCAAAGTTCGCGCATACGCCCAAGAACCGGCTGCGAACCTCCCTCCATGGTTTCAATATAGGCCTGAAAAAGTTCATCATGAAAACGCTTCAAAGACAAAATCGACGCAGGCTTCACTCCGACTTCTTTTTCAAAATTTTCTTCATTTTTATGTTGCAAAAAATGGGACTGAACGCTTACAGAGCAACTGCTAGCCGAACTATAGTTACCACATGCTATTGTTGTTTGGGTTGAATATTGTGCACTTTGCCTGTACTGATTTGCGGTTGCAATGTCGTAACACTGCCCATTATATACGCTGCAACTCGTTGTATCACATTCAGAGTAGGTTTGCTGCGCGCACGTTTTGGCTGCCGGCTTTGGAGGGGAACTCGAAGAATCGTTACAAGAAACAAACGAAAGAGTGACACTTAAGGGTGCGTTTGGTAACGACTTCGTGAGGTAAACAGATCCTCTAGTCCAATCAGGTGATCAAAAGCAGAAAGTAAAGTGTCGGAACGGTTGAAATTTCCATCGGAGATGAGAAGCTTTTCGGTGGTATAATTTTTGTATTTTGGATTGTGCGCCAGAAATAGCTGAAGTTTTTTTCAATTTCTCGCCCAATAGAATCAAAACCGAGCCATTATCACTTCACGGATTCAAGTTACGGATTCAGGTTACGGATTCAGGTTACGGATTCAGGCTACGGATTCAGGTTACGGATTCAGGTTACGGATTCAGGTTACGGATTCAGGTTACGGATTCAGGCTACGGATTCAGGTTACTTATACAACTCGGACAAGAAACTTGCCCAATGATTTGTTTTTGCCCAATTCAACTCGGAGTATCGCGCTTTCTTAGACTCATAGGTATTCGCATCCGGAAGCCAAATGGAAAGACCATTCGCATCGGGAATATTTGTGTAGTTAGACTTAATGGCCGCCTTTGTGGCTTCCAGAACATCGGCAGCAGCCGCCTTGAGCTCACCCTGGGGAGCAACAGCAACAACGCGCTTACAGAAATCGATAATATCCTTGAAATCGTCGTATGTGAAGCCCTTTGTCTGACCAATAATCTCCACAACTTTTGTTTTAGAAAGAACATTAAACGCAGAGAGTTTATCAGCGAACACAGAAATCTTTTCCTTCAGCGGAATCAAAGCTTCACTTGAAACAACCGATTGCTGAAGACCAGACGACCCCGTGGTGAGATATGCCTTCGCAATGCTATCACCAAATTGAAACGCATTGGCCTTAGGATTTTTTGTCAAAAATGTGAGCGGCGCAGTGTAGTCCCAGCCAGCGCCCGGCTCTGTTTCTTCCGAAGCAACCATTGCTGTAATTGAAGGGGAAACTTCATTTTCGACTTCAATCATTTGCATCAAACAGGCATCGGTACCCACCAAATCAATTTTCTTGCCGTCGTTCAACTTCACCATTTCGGCCAAAGCCTTTCCCATTTCCGGTGTGGAAATGAAATGCCCCGTGCCATCGTCCCACGAAATGTCGCGGAAAGTTGGAACAAAATCTTTCAAGCCCCAACCGCCGCCGTGATCCCAAATGTCAAAGGCATAGTGTTCAGCCGGATAGTTTTGACGAGCATACTGAAACAAATCAATCATGGTATGGTAATCGCCCATATCTAGATTCTTATGAAAATCCTTGACCGTTTCAAATTTATTTTTTGCAACGCGCAATATCTTTGAAGAAATGGATTGATTGTTCCGATCGCGAAGCACAATAATATTTACGTCATCGGTAGAACCCACTGCTTTCATTTGATTCAAATTTGCATCGCTAAAAGAATCGAGATTGTTGTCTCCATTCATATAAACAATAAAGGTCCACTTTTTGACCGGCACATTTGCCGACGCATCCTTTTCACCATCGGCAAATGCGGCCGAAAAGGTCCAAAGAAGGGTTGATGCTGCAACTAAAATCTTTTTCATATCACTCTCTCCTACGTTGTTGTTGGAACACCCCGGACACAAAAAAATCTTAAACTGACCAAGGAGTCAAAAGAAACGCTGCAGAAAATAGAGAGCTCTGTTTGCAGCCCAAATTGCTTGTCACTTTTTTTGGGAATATATTCACATGTTTTCTAAATTTTTCAGGTAGGAATAATGTGCCCAGGAAAACGGACACCCACGATACAATAAAATGTTGGATGCCCCAGAAGGATAAAATTTCGAAATTGATATCGGATATTGCAGGTCGCAGGCCGCAGGTCGCAGGTCGCAGGTCGCAGGTCCAGTTACGGCTTTTTTACAACCACGGTATAAACGGGTTGCATACCATTTTTCACTGAATAGTAAGAAAATGTCGCCGTGGTTTTTTCGAATTTTACCAAAGCAAAACCAAATTCTTTTTGAGCAAAACGAGTGATTCCGGGAGCTGGTTCCACTGGATAAAGTTGAGCTCCCCCACCTCCAACCACGAATTCATTTATTTCACACGAACTGTTCAAGAATTTTCCTTGATTGTGCTGCAAATTATGATCATGGCCCACAAAAAAGAAATCCATTTTTGCAGCACAGTACAAAGGAATCAATTTCTCCGCCAACCCATTAGGTGGTTCTTTATGCTCGCCAACCGAAAACAAAGGATGATGTGCTAGCACAATTTTCCACGCCGCCGAAGAAACTGTTGCTTGCTTTTGCAACTCGCCAAATCCGCAATCGGGCGCGGCACACTTTGATTCAACATTTGAATCGGCAGCAAAAATATCCAAAAGCGGTCCGTAATGCACTACATAGGTGCGTGCAGGCATAACCCATTGTTTATTTTTCCGAGCGTAGTCAACTTCGCCACCGGGATTTCCAACATAATCGTGATTGCCCAACACGGCAATCCAAGGCTTAGACTTTGTGCAAGCAGCAGAATAAATGTCTTCAAATTTCGCTTTCCATTGTGAATCATCAGCAGAACGCACGCCCTTGGGGTAAATGTTGTCGCCCAAACCAAAAATAGCGGAAGGGTTCGCTAACTGACACACTTTTTCCAAAAGCGCCGCAACGGATTTTTGATCGGCATTGCCTTCACCGTAGTCGCCCAACATCAAAAATGAAAGCGAATTTGCATCGCCCTGATAAGAAATCTGCGGAACAAGCGGCTCAACAATCTTTTGAGAGCCATGCTGAAGCAGATGCGCCTCAGTTTTTTTATCGGATGCAAAACCTGCGCTAGCACATAAAAATCCTGCTACGAAAACCACACCGGAACAAAAACTACACCCAAAAGAGACATTTGCAATTCTCATTTCGCACCTCCCTGTTTTTGAAACTGCACCAACACATCCGAAGGTGAGCCAATCAAACGAATTTTTCCATGTTCCATCCATACAACACGATCACAATTTACCACCGTTGCCAAACGATGCGCAACAACAATACGGGTTCGACCTTTCAAGAGTTTCTCGGTAGCAGTTACCAACGCTGCTTCGCTGACCGGATCAACCGCACTGGTTGCTTCGTCCATAAGAACAACCGGAGAACGCGAAAGCAAACAGCGAGCTAAGCAAACCAATTGCCTTTGCCCTACCGACATATTGACTCCCCGTTCTTCAATCGACATCTTCAAAATACCGGCAGCATCCTCGGTTGCAACAGACAAAGATTCGTGCAAACCAACCAAACAAAGAGCTTTCACAAGTTCCTCATCCGAAACATCATCAGAAATGGATAAATTCTCTCGCAAAGTTCCTCTAAACAAAGAAGGATCTTGAGGAATAAGAGCCAAAGCGCTTCGGTAGACGTCCAAAGAAATAAATTGTTCTGCCGAATCCGGTGCTGACACATCAAACCCGCCAACCGAAATTTTTCCAGTTTCGAACGGATAGAGCTTAAAAATAGCCTGAATAAGAGTTGATTTTCCGCTACCGGTTGCACCAACAATTCCCACATGTTCACCGGACAACACCCGCAACGAAACATTATCAAGCACGATGGGAAGATTTGGCTGATACCTCAACGTCAAATTTTCGATGTTTACTTCAGCACAAGCCATAGACAACAAAGGATGACTCCAACGTTTTTTCCATTCTGCAAATGACATTACCCTATGTTGAGTTCTAAATTCTGCTGTAGGAGGCAGCGCCGCAGCTGGCTCAAGATCTTTTCGCAGATACTCATCCAAACGCTCAAAGCCCGTAAGAGCCTCTTCCAAACTCGCCAGCCAATCGAAAAAACTTTGAATTGTATTAGAACTCATCCCAATAAAAGTTAATGCTACGCCCAAAGCTCCCACACTGATTTGTCCGTGCCGCAACAAAATCAATCCAAGAACAGCACCAAATACGAGTAAAACTTGAATACTTGCAGTCATTTGCACAGAAAACCATTGAATCGCAACGGCGGCGCGAAAACGCTGAACAACAAAGCCTTCCAGCAGGGTCATAAACCGCGTTACAAAAACATTGCTTCGCCCAAAGATCTTAACAACACGCGCACCTTGTACGGTTTCCGAAAAATGCGCGATGGCTGGGGCGCGCGAACGCGAAAGCTCGCGACGTTCTTCGCGCATGCGCATTTTGTTTGAACGATACACGGCATAATTTACTGCCAAGGAAATTAACATTAATGGAAGAAACCAAGGGCTCGCAAAAGCGGAAAGCATCACAATCAAAATAAGATCGAACACCACGCACAAAAATTCGCCCATGGGTCCGCCCATCATACGAAACATTGCAGCGTAGTCGCTTCCAAATCGAGTGATCATTCTCCCAATGGGAGTGACATCAAAAAAAGACATCGGAAAACGGGAGACACGAAGTGTTACGTTATCGTAAAATCGACTCACAGCGTGTGTTCCGGTACGACTGATGCCAACACGGAACAAGGTGTTGGCAACAAATCCCAAGGCCGTTACAATAACAATGACGTTAACGTATTGATGATGAGAAAAACCTCGAAACAAAGCCGGCACAGGTTTGCATGATGTGCTATTCCGACACAAACTATCGACCCAGAAACCCATCAAATTCGTATTGAATAACAGAAGAGCGCGGCCCAGAAATCCGAGCACAAATAAAAAAGTAACTCGCAAAGACCACGGCTGATAGCTCTCATACACAGCTTTTACAACGCCAGTTGAATAGCCACCAGAAAACTTTGTCTCTTCGTGAAGAAAACGGGAGCGAGACTTCGCGTTTGTGCTCATCCGTCTTTCGCCCTCACGTTATCTTTGCGCACGTGGGCATCAACAAATGCCTTCATGCGCACAGAGGTTCGACAAAGGTCATCAAACTTTCCCGTTTCCACAATTTGACCTTCTTCCATTAACACCACCAAATCGGCATGGGGCAAAACAGACAATCGGTGTGTTACCAAAATACGGGTTTTATTAGCCCACAAACCAAGAAAAAGATTTTGAACAAGAGAACGTTCCGTTTCCACATCCACCGCACTCAAACAATCGTCGAGTAGCAACACTGGGCGGTCGAAATAGCCACACCGCGCCAAATTCACACGCTGGCGCTGACCGCCAGAAAGATTTACGCCACGCTCGCCAAGCTCGGTAGACACACCATGAAACATGTGTTCACTTTGTGGATTGAATTGAGCTGTTGTCAAAAGCTGTAAAATTTTCTCGTCCGTGCTGGCGCTCGTTTCATAGGTGAGTGCAATATTGTCGCGCAACGTTGCACTCATCACAAAACCTTCTTGAGAAACATAACCGAAATGTGCACGCAATATTGACAAAGAAAGCGTTTGCGCCGAAATACCACCTAACACGTAGTCATCAAAAGTTGCGGGAACTGTTCGCATCAACGACTGCAAAAGCAGTGTTTTTCCAGAACCAACCTCACCAACAATAACAACAAAAGCCTTTGCAGGAATTTCAACGGAAATATTTTTGAGGAGATGTTTGCCGTTCATGTTTAAATTCAGGCCACGAACAGAACACGACACACTCTCGGCGTCATATTTCTCTGAAGCAACAAGGCCTCCGCCTTCATAAGATTCTTCGGAATCATCCTCCTGAGGCAGTGCAAAAAAATTCTGCAAGCGCATCGCAGATGTTCGCGCATCGTGCCAGTTTGCAATCAAAAATGGAAATATACGCAACGGGCGCATAAAGAAAACGCCAAAAACCCACAAGACAGAAAAAACATCTCCTGGGGTAACCGACGCGCCCTTTTCTTGAACCAAAGCCCAAACACCCGCAACATTAATTAAAAAAGGCGTAACCTGAGCAATGGAGTTCATTGTTGATCCGTTTGTAACCATAGCCAAACGATTTTGAGTTTCGACACGCCTATTTACTTCAATCTTTTCTTCAAAACGACAGGTCCATCCCAAAATGCGAATAAGACGCATATTTTGAAGCCACTCATTCACAACTCCCATGCGTTTTTGAGCGTTCATTTTGTTCAGAACAAAAAAACGCGCTTGCCGATTTCCGAACCAAATACTCAGCGCAACACTTGTTGCCGTAACAAGCAGAACACCATGCATCGGTATTTTGAGCAACAGGGCAACAGCTATTGGCGCACACAGCATAGAAAGACCCGCTGTAAAAACGGCGGGCAAAAATTCCTCCACAAATGAGCCCACTGTTGGAACGTCCTGAGCATAATAATTTACGGTTTCGCCCACAGTATTTTTTCCGCGAGCTTCGGGGGCCAAATGAATCGTTTTTTCGTACAGCGCTTGCGAAATAATCCTCTGAACCCTCAAGCCCTCGGCATTTCCGATGAGTCTAAAAATAGAATTCAGCATTTGTTGGCCAACACCAGCAAAAAATACTCCCACCATCCACCACACAGAGCGCCAATGGTATTCCGCTGAAATATGATCTAGGAAACCGCGTTGAAAAACTGGAACCAATAAACCGCAGGCCGTTGCCACAATTGCCAAAAAAAGAATAAACAAACGTACAGAAAATCGGTACAACAAGGCGTCCAAAAGAATATTTTTCGACAGACGCGTAAATGACTCTAACTTTGATTGCGAACTTGATTCTAAACTTGATTGCGAATTTGACTGCGAAACTAATTTTGAAATGAAACTAGAACCCAAATTTGACTTCAATACACGTCTGACCTCAACCAGGATGGGAACTGTGAACCTCTGCAACAAAAGGGATGTAGTCACGGTCACTTTGCGCGACATGCTCCAGCAACCACAACTTCAAAAACGTGAGAAGATCTTCTGCAACAACAATATCACCCGAACTATAACGTTCCGAAAAACCTTTCAAACGCTTTACAAAGTAGTCGTGAAAAAGCTTATGC
>CAIZES010000134.1 GCA_903932045.1 uncultured Silvanigrella sp.
CCTGTTTGCAGTTCCTGTTTGCAGTTCCTGTTTGCAGTTCCTGTTTGCAGTTCCTGTTTGCAGTTCCTGTTTGCAGTTGCCACTTCAGTCATCTTCTGGAATCAGAATTTTTCTAAATCAGAATTTTTCTTAGGCGCCATGTGCGCTAGCTAAAAAAAAACCAAATGTTGCCGTCAGAAAATCACAAGACATTCGCCACCTGTCAAAGTTGACGTCAACAAGGTCTGCTTTCCACTTCTGTTGTGATACCCTTTCAGCAGAAACCGCATCTTTCAAAAGGAGAGGAACGTGACAGCCCTTCCCCTCAATATTTTTTTGCCTCAACGCTTCGACCGCGAGCGCATTGCATATCTTCACGATTTAGAAAATCGTGAGTATGCTCTGCTTCACCAAACAATCCACCTTATTACGCATCCCGATCCGCGCCCTCTCATTGTTGGACGCGCCGATAATCCCAGCGACCTCCGTGCGCTTCTTTCGATTGTTGGTGGATACAAAAACCTTATTCTTCTGACGCGTTCAAAACAATCAACCTTTCCAAATCAAATCGATCAAACAAAGTTTTTTACGCAAGGTGGTTTGGCTATTTTTGATGATGGCTGGCACGATTATGCTTTTCGAAGAATGCTTCGTGAACTTCATCACGCACAAAATGAGAAAAGGGCTCCCACAATTCCCCACTACGCTCGCATCGTGGTGCACAAGTTAGGTGCAACAGTTTTTGGTCTCACTCAAGACATCGGATTTCATCACTGCACAGCCTTGCTATTCAACGCAGAAGCCCTCGGACAAACAACCAGTGAGTTCTCACTACACATCGCTCCCGGAACTATTGCGCACGGCAAATGCAAAATTGCAGCCAAATCGAGTGCGCGCGCTAAACATCTCACCGAAGTTGAGTTCACTGAATTTGACGGTGTGTCGCAATCGCTTCTCGAAGACCTTGTGAATTGCGAGTTTTCCTTGCAATGCAAAGCCTACGGGCAACAACCGCCTCCAGATCGCGACGTTTTTCAACTTCTTCAAGAAAGCATTACTCCAATTCTGGATGCAGCGGGAATTTCGTTCTCTATTTTGCCATCTCCATTCGACATGGGATGTTTTGTTGGGGAAAACTCGTTCTTAATCCAGCTCATGACAAAAATTTTACTAAAAGCAGCAACTCAATTTCCAGTGCCAGGAGCGCCTCTCAAATTTTGTTTGCAAATGCGCGAAAACCGCGAAAAACTCCTTTGTTTGTTTCTGAGCGTTCCTATAGAAAATCAGGCAAAACTAGACACCAGCACCGACTTAGTATTGGATTCAAATTCGCCCCTTGCCAAAATTATTTCAAGCGAGCACACCGAATACCTGCGTAGCATTGGGTTGCGAGTAGAACAATATTTAGTAGAACCTCATGAGCATCTCGCTTTTTGCTTGGAGGAACCCTCCTAATGTCAAAAATTTTCTCTGCACTTGTTATTGATGACCATGACGACGAATGCATGCTTTTGCGCGTTGCACTCCCAAAATGTGGTGTAACACCCACCATTTGCCCCAATACCGCCGAAGCCACAAAAGACATCGCAAACCACGACTCCTACGATTTTATTTTTGTAGACATGCACATGTCAAACAAATCCGCTTTCGTATTTTTGCAACTTCTGGGACAACATCGAAATCAAGCTTTACGTGCCGTACCCATTATTGGATTTGTGGGAAGAATTAACCAGTCTGAACTTTCGGGTCTTGCTGAAGCTGGAGTTTTCAACCTTATTTCCAAGCCTCTCAACGAAAAAACTCTGCTAGAAAAAACAAACAAAATTATTGCGGAATATCAAGATCCCAAATCTGCAACATCTATTGATCTTGCCTTCCGTCGTGCCATTTTGGCAGCCGACTCAGCTGCCGCACTTGCCATTGCAAAATCCAATATGGAAAACAACCCCAAAAGCATGCGCTCACACGTTTCTCTTGCGGTTGCGTACTATTACGCAAAACAAAATCAAGACGCCAAAAGTGTTCTCACAAAACTCTTGCCCAGTATGCAAGATTCTCTATACCTACCGCACGTCTTAACGCTTTTGGCAAAAGTCTACATTAGAGAGAAACAGCCACAACAAGCGCTGCAACTCTTGGAAAAGGCACAGGCCATTTTTCCACACAATATGGAACGACTGTTTCTTATTGGAGAGCTTCTTTTGGCCACAAATAAACCTGCTGTTGCCGAGCAAAAATTTCGCACGGCCATCCGATTCTTCCCTCAATCAAAATCGGCCCGCGTTGGACTTGGAAAAGCACTTGTGGCACAAGGAAATGCCGACGGCGCACTGGAGATCACAAAAAGCGCACCCGGCGCAACGCAAAATCTTATTTCCCACCTCAATCGTTTGGGCGTAGGCCTTTCCAAGGCTGGAAAATACGAGGATGCCGTTGCAACCTACGAAACCGCTCTCAAACTCGTAAGAACGCCACGGGAACTCAGTTCACTTTGGTACAATATTGCCCTTGCATGGACAAAGGGCGGCCAATATCAAAAGGCGAGTGCCGCTTGCACAAAATCCATTCAAGCAGAACCCACAAACGAAAAAGCGCAAGCTCTCCTGCTCCGTTGCGGAACGGAAATGGCAAAACCAGTTCAGCCAGGAGCTGCACCCACACTCAATGCAGCAGTTGCCGCTGCAAATGTCACAACAAATGGTGGAATCATCCCAGACATTCACCTCACACTTATGTCAGACGACCTTGTCGAGCGTATCGAAAAGGGTGTTTTGGAAGATGCCATGGGTTAAATCAGATAGTTCGAAATGCTCAAGTTCTGACATAATCAAAACTGTTTCATTCAACATCCCCAATATTTTTGCAAACTCGTGCACTTCTTCGATCGTCAAATAGCAATTTTTGAGTTCCTTTCGCTCCCGCGTTTTATCCGATATCCATTTCTGACAAAGCGAAGAACTCCCAATTTTGAGTTCAAAAGCCGCTCGGCTCAAATTTTCAAAACAAAATTCTGAATTCAAAAAGAGAGCCTTTTTTTCTTCATCGTAAGTTAATAACTGAAATGGTACACAATCAATTGTTTTTTTGAATGAACAACAAGCAGAAGTTTTCTGTTCACCACCAAGATGCAAATTTAAGAGTTGAATTCCCAATGTGCTCAAAGAAAAAAAGAACTTTGCAGAAATTTGAGTGGGGATGCGTGCAAAATCTTTTCTCAATTCTTCGGCAAAGGAGTTGCGGTAGAACGGTGACCACAAAACGGCATAAATATACCCAAAAAGATCGTATGCATCAAATGTCCGTTGCTTATCGCGATTCTCTTTTTCGGAATAGCGAAGGCCAGTGCCATTCTGAATTTTGACAAGGAACGATTGCGAAAAATTATGCTGCATTCCAAAGATTCCGTTGAAAAAAAACAACGGAAAAAATACATTATATTCGCGCGAACGCTGAGAAATGGCATTCCCATCAATGGGCATGTCCGAAACAAAAGCATGGGTGAACTCGCAAGAGCTCAGTTGTCTTGTAGAAATAAGACCCAAATTTTTATGACCACTTTGAGGTAAAAAATTTTGCATCGTCTGAAAACGTGGACGCCCCACCAAACCCGATCCCATATCCGTAATGACTGTCCAGCGAAAGTCGCATGGTCGATACAAAATTCTGTGAATGACACTTTCCTCATGCCCATAAATGTTTCGTGCATGAGCCATGGCTTGCTTCAAATTCCAACCCGAGCTTTCTTTCAAATCGGGAAACCTTTCTCTCACTTCGCTCTCTGTGCACTTTGCCAACATACGCAGCCGCAAAAGCAACTCTCGTTTGCTTTTTGTAATAAGGAAAGCATCGTTCTTAGTTTGTATCCCCGATGATTTTTCACAAAACACTTCGTTAAGAGGAACAAAAGAAGGGTAAAGGGAAAAAGTTCTCTTCGATTCCGTTGGAACAAAACAAAACTGACTGTCGAACGATTCAACTTCTTTCCATGGCAGGCTTTCGAAATCAGCCGACAACAGCCACTCCAATTTCACCTTTGAGCTTCCAAACTTTTGAAAATAACGCACCTTTGCATAAGATCGCTGCTTGACTCCTTTGGGCTTCTTTACAAGAACACAAATGCACACACCCTGACGAATTCCAAAAACATTTTCATCGCCATCAACACCGCAATCCACAATGCTAGAACCATGAAGATTTACAATTGAAATTTCGTCAAACGTTTCCAACAAACTCTTTCGCATCACACGAAGCGTGGGAGCGTTCAAGAATGAGTTGGGTGTAATGTACGAAATAATTCCTTTTCCAGCCTCTTCCACTGTCCATTGCGCAAAACGAAAAAACTTAATGTAGTCGTTATCTACATTGTGTTTCATTTCAAAAAGTCCCACTTTGTAGTCGAGCATCAAACGTTCCAGCCAATCGCCCTTATTTTCCGAAAATTGCCGATACGGAGGATTCCCGATAATAATTGGAGTTTGCGAACATTGCGAAGATTTTGATGTTTGAGCGGCTCCCTGCTCTTCGATTGCTTGAAAACCAAAACCCAAATCTTCGCAGCGTCTTGCAGTTGTCTCGAGTGTGTCCGAAAGAAAAATAGAAAATCGATTTTCGACTTTATCTTCGGCATGCGTTTCTATACTACTTTTCGAATTACTTTGCGCATTACTTTTCCCGTCCATGCCACGAGCGCGGAGTGCCATATGAAAATGAGCAGCCAAGTAAGGTGCCAAAAGAATTTCGAAACCAATAAGCCCGCGCATGCAAGTATCCAACGTCTGCGAACAGCCTTGGACAGAAGCTATTTCTTTTCTAAAATCGAAAACCCCAAGTAGAAACGTGCCAGCCCCACAAGCCGGATCAATCACTCGGCAGTTTGGCGAAAGCAGCCCTTCCGACAAACCTAATTCCGGATTTTTGCGACAAACGTCGTGAAGGCTCCTAACCATGAA
>CAIZES010000135.1 GCA_903932045.1 uncultured Silvanigrella sp.
ATATGCGTAGGTTGCAAAGAAATCTAACAAAGGTGCGAGGATTTTTCAAAAGTCTTGGTTAAGATTTCAAAGCGCGGGTCTATAACACCAATCAAGCCAAGAACGGTACCAATAATTCCAAGTGATGGTGGGTATTTTGCAAGTGTGCGAAGCATATTGCTGGCGCTGGCATCAAGCTCCTGCTTTACGCGAATGCGGTCGTTCAAAATAGATTCCATTTCGTTGGCGTCTATTCTGTCAACAATAAGACCAATTGCATCCTTTAGGAACGGATGTTTTATGGAGTTCATTTTTTGTTGCAGAGCAGATATTTCTCCTCGAGAAGACTTTGCAATACCCACAATTTCCTTGGCCACAATGTTTCCGCTTTCGTTCTTACGCTGTAATACAGTCCAGCAAATGCGGATAATTTTGAACACTTCGCTTGCAGGAAAGGTGATGAATGCTACGGTGAATGTGCCACCAATAACAATCAAAATTGCAAGTACATCAAGAAAAATTCCGTAGCGATTGGTGGCGTGAGAAGCACCAAAAATGATAATGCCAAGGGCCTCTAAAATTCCTACAATTGTACTTTTCATGGCTGCCTACCCGATTTTTTTTCTATGAGCTGCATCATCGAGAACGCTTCAGCATGTCCGGGCTCCAAGTCCAGAGCTGCGGCGTAGTGGTTCTTAGCATCATCAATTTGCCCTTCCAGAAAATAGAAATTTCCAATGAGTGCATGAAATACTGCGAGTTGGGCATAGTTCTTCTCGTTTTGCGAGAGCCAATACTTTACTTGGTCAACACGGTGTGATGCTATTGATGCTTGAAGTTCCAAAAGTTTCTGAAGAGAGTTGTTCAACAATGAAGGTTTGTTTTGTAAAATGCGATCCAAAAAAGCATCGCTTTCCAATGATTCGAGTTGAAGAGTTACCTGCGATCGCGACAACAAACCCGCTCGAGGTACAATAAGATGCAAGGGTTGGTAGCCCTTTTTTTCTATTGAGACTAGCGATGTGTCAGTTAAATTTATACCAAGAGGTGTCACGCCTAGCTTGCGTTCGCGATCACCTTTTTCTGAAATGACGTAAATTTCAGCTCCCGATGGCGTGGACTGAATTTCTATCGTGTGCGAGCAACTCGCAAGTGCTGCAGCACAAAGTGAAATCAGAATTGTTATGGGAAGACCCTTTTGCAACTGGTGCTCCTATTTCCGTATTCGATGTCTCTCTTTTAGTCTAATTCAATCGAAGCGTCACTGCGTAGGAAATTTTTATCTAACAACTCAAAATTGTCTGATCTTGGGAGAGAAACGACACTCTTTTGCAGCGGGTCTTTTATGTTGTTTTTTGCTCTTGTTGCAAGGTGAATTGACTCAAGGTCACCCGCATTTTAAAGTGAATTCGTGTTTGTCTGTTTTGGTTCGTTTTGGTTTGCGTGTTTTTTAATGTCTCTAAAGCCCGCTAATAATAACCGGATCTTCGCCCATCCAAAACACAACATCGGCAATACTTGCCCTGCTCCGAACAAACGGTGAAAATCGTGCAGCCCACCTCAGTTCCATGGGAGTTGTTTTGGGAAAGGTTTCTTCAGGCGAGAGTGGAAGCCGAGCATTTTTCAAAAGCGCCTCCAGCACATCACCTCGCATGGTGAGATTGCGAACTGTATTTTGAATTTCATACCATTGCTGTGCAATCTGTTGTCGCTTTCCCGCAAGATTATGCCATATTTCAGCTTTCTTCCTGTAGTCTGCAATAAATTCTGCTCGTGCAGCAGAAAGCGCAGGTTCAATCGCTGCCAACTTCTGGTTGCGTTCTATTTGTGAAAGCAAAAACTCTTGCTCGCCCCAAAACGGTGCTGCGTCAAAAGTGACATTCAACACGTTAATCATCTCGTCTGGTGTTTCTGTTCGCCATTTTCGAATGTCAGGCCGTGGCGTATTTAGAAACCAATCGAAAAGAGCTGCCGATGTAAGTGATGCCAGTGCCACTTGTTCTCCGTGTAAAACGTAAGTGCGGCCAGATGTTGTGCGCAAAAAATCCAGTCCATGGCTTACGGCGTGTTCGCATCCCGAAAACGGCGCAGTTTCGCCAGCTGCAGACATTCCAATTCCAGCCATTCCCAGTGACGCACAAAGGCATTCCATTGTTTCGCTGTTGAATGTACCTGTGCCAACCGTGTGTGCACATTGCTTGATGCCGTCAAAAAAAGGTTCCAAAAGACGAAACGACTGAATGTTGTAGTTTGGTGCAAGTCCGAATGCGTTTGCGAGCGCCCAGTCGCCATAAGCCCAAAAGGGAGCCAAAAGGTCGCCATATCCAGCTTGAGTCATGCGGTGAGGAGCGTTGGCAACAAAGGGTTCAACCCACAACACAGCATTAACATTGCGCGATGGTTTTGTGCGTTTTGCTCCGTTCCAATCTAATACCGAAAAAGCAGAAGTGTACGCGGTAACCGATATTGCTGTGGGCACTGAAACAAGTTTTTTATCCGAATTTTCCTCGTACAGAGCGTGTTTGACTAAATCAGTAAGGGTTCCCGAACCTAAGGTGATAGCAACACCGCATTGCGAGTTCCTGAGAACTTCCCGGATTTTGCTGACATGCTTATGAGATGCGTGAAGATTTTCGGGCTGAACGTTCAACAAGCTCGAAATGTTGTGCCAATGTGTTTCAATCCCTGTGGCGGACGTAATTTCCCTGAAAACAGCGTCGATTGTTTTCTTGTGGCTTGCAAGTTTTTCCACGCCATCTACAAAAACCAAAGCCGACTTTGCACATTTTAGGTGCTCAGAAAACAACGTATTTAGAGCGATGATCGTTTCGTTTTCGTTGCAGCAGTATGGTTGTTTCGGTACAAAAGGCGTTCGTACAAAACCTTCGCGTTCAATAATAGCATCGAGTTTTTCAAACCAATGGCACATTATTTTGCTTTCCTAAAACAAGACTTCGCACAAGTAAAAAGAGGCCAGTGCCTCCCAATATGAGGGAAATTCCCTGGGAAGTCGAGAAGGATGTGTCTAAAAACGAGCCGCGAAAGTCGCCTCTAAAGATTTCGTTTCCAAATCGGTTCAGGGCGGAAGCCAACAAAAGAATGGAACCGAGGCGCGTAGGATATTGTTTTACAAATTCAATTTTTCGAGCGAAGCAGTATGCACCAATGTAGGCAAGAGTTAGCGAAGCAAGACATTCTTGAAGCTGTGTGGGATAGCGATAAACATTGTCGCCAAGCACTGGGTTAATATGCGACCACCATTTTGGATTGTTGTTGGAAAGAGGAATTCCGTAGTCGCATCCGTTTAAAAAACATCCAATACGTCCCACTCCCAAACCCAAAACAACAGTGGGAATTGCAACATCAAATAGTATTCCTATAGGAAGCTTCTTCCAAAGAATAGCAATAACAACCGATACAGTTCCACTTATCACCCCACCATAAAAAACCATGGGACCCATCTGAATTAGAGCCAAAATAAACTCTGAAAAAGAGAGGCGTTCAGGCTCTTCCAAAAATATACCTAGGGCTCGCGATCCAAACCATCCGCTGACATAGGCCAGAGTGAAAAGAAATGGCAACGCGTTCAAACAACGTTCATCACCAATTTTTCTCAATGCAAACTGGGCATAAAAGAAAGCAAAAATAGCAGCCAGCATCACCAAAGTGTGCCAGGCGGGTATTGCGATTTCAAATATATGAAACAGAATTGGCAGCATAATGCCTTATGGTACACCAATTTGGGCTGTGGGTGCAATTTGGCGAGCTGTGCGTTGATCAAGCTTGATAGCCCAGCGTGGACCGACAATGCCAATCACAAGTGATGCCGCTGCAAGCATTCCAATGGTCCAGTGCATTCTGCGATTTACTGTGACATCCAGATGTCCCTCTGCTGTGTGACTTGAAGGAGCGTGAAACCACATGGCAGTAATGAGCGACAGATAATAATAAAGTGAAATTGTACTAAACATTGCTAAAATAATAGCCAAGCCAATAAGCCCGCCACTTACTGCACTGTTCAAAATCAACAATTTTCCAAAAAATCCTGCCACGGGCGGAATCCCGGCCAAACCAATCAAGAAAATTGTGAAGGCAAATGCTGCAAAAGGGTTTTTCTTGCCCAAGCCATCCAACGATTTTCTGTCGAGATCTTCTTCAACGCCTTCTTCCAACCATGCCAAAACACCAAACGACCCTAGCGTAAGAATGGCGTAAATAAAGGTGTAAGCAATAAGCGCCTGTCGCGAAATTTCGCTGCCAGGATTATAGGCCAGCACAGCAAAGGCAAGGGCAAAAAATCCTGCATTTGCAACAGAGGAGTATGCTAACAAGCGTCGGACGCTTTTTTGTACAAGGCCAAACAGACTTCCAACAATAATGGATAAAGCTGCGATAATGCCAAAAATCCACATGAGATAACCGTTTGAATCGCGGAGTCCTGCCGATAAAATGCGAATGAGGGCAAAAACCACGCCTAACTTTACCATGCCAGCCATGTATCCGGTAAGAACGGAGTTGGCACCCTGATAAACATCCGGAGCCCACATGTGAAAGGGGGCCAGGGCAAGTTTAAAGGCAATGCCAGAAGCAAAAAGCAGTGCACCTGCAATTGCAAAAGGATGATTGCGATCCAAATTAAGGCGCGACAAATCGCTCCACTGCAACGAACCCGTATTGAGGTAGATGAAAGCCATGCCGAGTAAAATAAATGCTGCAGCAACTGCGCCTAGCAAAAAATACTTAATTGCAGCTTCCAGGCCGCGCTCGGACTGACGCTGAAATCCAACAAGAATGTACAAGGGAATACTGGTGAGCTCAAGGCCCACAAAAAACGTGAGAAACTCGCCAGCCGAAAGCAAAATCATGAGCCCAGCCGAGGCTGTAAGCAGCAAGGCAACAAGTTCGGCGCGCAATAAATTACGTCCCACATTGGTGCATGACGCTAAAGAGAGGGTGGCTAAAGTGCCCAGTATAACCGCGAGCATTCCAAATTGGGTAAGAGCGTCCGACAAAAAGCCGCTGCCAAGATATGCAACTGGTGCAACGTGATTGATTGCAATAGACACAACGCCGCCCAAACAAGCCGCTACAGACAATCCATATGCTGTGAAACTGGGTTTATCGGGGTCCGAACGAAAAACTCCCAACAAAAGAGCAGACATTGCTGCAATTAGAAAAATAAGAATGGGAAATGCATGCAGATAGAAAGTTGCCGAGGGCAAAATTTCGGCCAGTCTCGTTTGCAAGAGAGTGTTTTTTTCTATCATGGGTGATTCCTTTCCGAGGCAGCAACACGGTCTTGCGGAGCTTCAGAACCGAGCTGTGAATTTTTATTCTCAAAAGAAATGATGTAAGCCTCTCCGCTTTGGAGAGTCTTTTGAAGATGCATAAGCGAAGCCTGTGCATGCTCCAAAACGGGAGTTGAAAGCACGCCCAAGGCAAAAATGGCAACGGACAGTGTTCCCAAAATAAACGCCTCGCGGCCGCAAACATCTTCAAGTTTTTTGTTTTCGGAGTTATTCAACGGTCCCCAGAACATCTTGAGCACCAGCCAAAGCATGTAAATAGCGCCCAACACAACGCCCGAGGCTGCCAAAATTCCAAGAACAGAATTTGCTTTAAACACACCAAAAAGTATCATCCATTCGCCCACAAAACCGCCTGTGCCCGGAAGCGCAACAGAACCAAGCGTGGCAATAACAAAAAAGAAAGCATACCAAGGCATGGACGAAGCAAGGCCACCAAACTCCGAAAGTTCACGGGTGTGACGTCGTTCATAAATGACACCAACCAAAAGGAACAATGCGCCGGTGCTCACACCGTGATTGACCATTTGATACAAAGCCCCCGACATTCCCGCCGTGTTGAGGGCAAAAATTCCCGCCACAACAAACCCAAGGTGGCTTACTGAAGAATATGCAATGAGCTTTTTGATGTCGGTTTGGCGCCAAGCAATGAGCGCGCCGTAAATAATTCCAACAACGCCAAGTGCTATCATTACGGACGACATTTTAATTGCGGCAGCAGGAAACAAAGGAATGCTGAAACGCATGAGTCCGTATGTGCCCATTTTCAGAAGAACACCAGCCAAAATAACCGAACCTGCAGTGGGTGCCTCAACGTGTGCATCTGGCAACCATGTGTGAACTGGAAACATGGGCACTTTAATTGCGAATGCGAGAGTGAGTGCGCCAAAAAGCCAAAGTTGCTGATTCAGAGGAAGTGCTGCGGTGGTTTTGTAAAGTTCAATAATATTTGTAGTGTAAGCGCCCCCATGAAGCTGAGCGTGCACATAATAAACATAAGCGAAGGCCACAAGCATAAGAAGGCTGCCGAAAACCGTGTACAGCACAAATTTTACGGTTGCGTAAATACGGTTTTTCCCGCCCCAGAAACCAATCATAAAGTACATGGGAATAAGCATTGCTTCCCAAAAAACGTAAAACAAAATAAGGTCTAGAGAAACAAATGTTCCAACCATTGCCGCTTCTAGAAACAAAAACAGTGCCAAAAATTCACGAACATTTTTTTGAACCGAAGAGTATGTTGATAACAAGACCAGGGGCGAAAGCGCTGTTGTGAGCAACACCAAAATAAGGCTCAACCCGTCTACGCCAACAATGTAATGAATGCCCGTTTCAACCGGAAGCCAGTTTCGAAATTCAGAAAATTGAAAATTATACGATTCCGCCGAAAAACCCCTTACGAGAAAAAAAGATGCCACGAGCTCAACCAGCGCAACAGCCAAAGCAAAGTTGCGTTGAAGTCGCTCATTTTTTGCTGGCAATACATAAAGCAGAGCGGCGCCCAAAAGTGGTATCAATATAAGCAAGGAGAGAATCCCGCGAGCAAAAAATTCGTTCATACCAAGCTCCAGAAAAGAATTGCCGCCAGAACAATTACGCCGAGGTACATGAATTTCGCGTAGGTTCGCACAAATCCACCATGAAAGTCGCTGGCTACTTGTGTAATATTTTTCAGCATGCGTGGGACGCCATTCACGAGGCCTTCTACAATGATGACGTCACCAACTTGGTAACAAATATCGGCGGTGATCTGTAAAGGTTTTACAAAAACAACTCCGTACAATTCATCAATGCGCCACTTATCTAAAACAAGGCGGTAAATTCCGCCAAGCGCTGTAGCAACACGCTCTCCACCCTGTGGTCCTTTGCGATACATTGTCCAAGCCAGCGCAACCATTGCAATCATGGTGCCCACAGAAGCTCCCATAAGACCCCATTCAAGGCCCTCGGAATGTTCGTGAATGTGACGGGTGTGTTCCATTGTTTTTTGAGCGTTTTCCAACACGGGAGCAAGCCAGTGGGTGATAAAGTTTTCTCCGTGAACGCCAAACAATTCACCAATTACGCCAGGAACCGAAATCACTCCTCCCACAACCGACAAAATTGCAAGCAAAGAGAGCGGCAACACAATCATCCAATTATTTTCGTGCGCATGCTCAAATGTGTGATGGTCTGCGCGGGTTTTTCCAAAGAACGTCAGCACGGTGAGGCGCGTCATATAAAATGCAGTTCCCGCAGCGGCAAAAGCACCCAAGGCCCAAAAAATGGGATGCCCAAAAGGACCCGCAAAGGCGTTGTACAAAATTTCATCTTTAGACATAAATCCAGCCATGAGCGGAAAGCCAACAATGGCCATGGTTCCAATGACAAAAGTAAGAGCGGTTGCCGGCATCTTTTTTGCCAAGCCGCCCATTTTGAGAATGTCTTGTTCGTGATGCATTGCGTAAATAACGCTGCCTGCTCCCAAAAACAGGAGCGCTTTAAAAAACGCGTGTGTCACAAGATGTGCAATTCCAAACTGAAATGCACCAACGCCACATGCCAAAACCATAAAGCCCAGTTGGCTCACAGTGGAATAGGCCAATACTTTTTTAATGTCGGTTTGCACAAAGCCAATAGTTGCTGCAAATACTGCGGTTGCTGCACCAATTGCGGCAATTGTTGCCATTGCTAGAGGTGAATGAACCAGCAAGAAGCTTGTGCGTGTCATGAAGTAAACACCAGCGGTGACCATTGTTGCGGCATGAATAAGTGCTGATACAGGAGTGGGGCCGGCCATGGCATCGGGAAGCCAAATATACAGCGGCATTTGAGCGGATTTGCCTGTTACAGCAAGCAAAATTGACAGTCCCATAAGTGTGATTGTTGTGGAATGAAGCGAAAACCATTCCGGCGGAAGCGCAGCCACTATTTCAGCTAACCCCTTAACGCCCGTTGCAGATGAATAATCAAGAGTTCCAAAGAGTGTGAGCGCCAAGAACATAGCCATTAAAAATCCAAAGTCGCCCACACGGTTGACAAGGAATGCCTTCATGCCGGCAATGGCATTCGATTCGCCTTCGTACCAGTATCCAATAAGGAGATACGAGCACAAGCCCACGCCTTCCCATCCCAAAAATGTTGTGAGCATATTTGAGCCCAACACCAGGGCTAGCATGGAAAAAACAAACAAGTTCAAATATGCAAAAAACCGATAAACACCTTTTTCATGAGACATGTATTCGCCCGAATACAAATGAATAAGGCTACCAATGCCGGTGATAACTAATAGTAAAAGTCCAGAAAGACGATCTGCTGCCAGCCCAAATCCAATGCGCAAATCTGCAGGTTTTTCTAGGCTGAGTGTGATCCAATCAAACAATCGCACGCCTACTGTTTCGCCCTTCCAAATGGGACCCAAAAACAACACAAGCGAAAGCACAAACGGAATGGCAATGGCGGCAGTTGCAACAGCAGTAATCATGTGTCGGTTGGCGGCACGCAGAAAAAAGCCGTTTAAAATTGCGCCCACTAAGGGCAAAACAAACACCAGAATAAGTAGAATTTGCGGTGTTGACATGTCTTCCATGTTAGCCTCTCAAAAGGGTAAGGTCGTCGGTTTCTGTGGTTGAGCGCTCGCGGTATAGGGCTACTACAAGTGCAAGTCCTACTGCAGCTTCACAAGCAGCAATGGTCATGACAAAGAAAACCACTACCTGGCCGTCTAAGTTGCCCACCATTTTGCTGGCTGACACAAATGCAAGGTTTGCTGCATTCAAGAGAAGCTCAATTCCCATCATTTGAAAGAGGATGTTGGAACGAAACATCACAGCAAAAAGACCAATCAAAAATAGCAGCACCGAAAAAAGAAGTCCGAGTTCTGGAAGAGACATCAGTGTTTTCTCCCTTGTTTTGCAATCACAACTGCGCCAATCATGGCGGCAATAATAAGAAATCCGACGAGTTCAAAGGACCAAAGATAATCCGTGAACATAAGGGCTGCCACGTTTCGTGTATTTTCAGACGGTGCATTTGGAAGTATGCGTGCCGCGTTGGGGAATGCGGTTTGCAACCATCCCAAAGAGCTCGCTTGTGCCACAATAACTGCGGCAACAATTCCAACAAAAGCGAGAAGCCATTCTATGTTGGTCACTCGTGTGAAACGGATTTGTTCGTTTGGAATATTGAGCATCATGATGAGGAAGACAAACACAACCATGATGGCTCCTGCATACACAATAACTTGTGCCGCCGCGGCAAAGTGTGCGTCAAGAAGTCCATATAAAACGGCAAGAATAACAAAATCCGAAATCAAAAGCATTGCTGCTGCAACGGGGTTGCGGCGGGTTATTAAGAATACTCCCAAGAACAGCGCCAAGATTCCCAAAAAAGCAAAAACAAAAGTGGTCATTCGTTGTCTCCTCAGAATCGGATAAAGCCAAGAACAATTGCCGTGACAACCACATTCGCCAAAGCAATTGGAAGCAATACTTTCCATCCCAAGCGCATAAGTTGGTCGTAGCGAAAACGCGGAAGCGTAAAGCGTACCTGCGCAAACAAGAGCAAAAAGAAAGCCGATTTCAAAATAAGAACGCCAAGATTAATGAGAACCACAATCCATTGTGCAAACGCGACATCCAACGTTGTTAGTTTTTGCACAAAAGACAAAAGCATTTCGTGTGTCACAAACGGAAGTTCGTACCCGCCCAAAAATAAACAGGTTGAAAGAGCAGAAAGAGTGAACATCATGGTGTATTCACCCAAAAAGAATTGAGACCAACGCATTCCCCCATATTCAGTAAGAAAGCCCGCTACCAGTTCGCTTTCTCCTTCGGCAAGATCAAAAGGCAACCTATTTGTTTCTGCAAACATTGTGACGGTAAATATGAGAAACGATACAGGTGCGTAAAAAATTCCCCAAAAACCCTGAGCTTGTAAAGCAATAATTTTTTGAAGATCAAAAGTACCAAAAATCAAAACGGGTGGAATGAGTGCCAGGCCCATGGAAATTTCGTAGCTAATCATTTGTGCCGACGAACGCAGGCCTCCTAGCAAAGGATATTTGCTGTTTGAGGCCCAGCCTGCAAGAGCTACTCCATATACGCCCAATGCAGACATCGCGAATAAAAACAAAAATCCTACGTCAAGAGAAACTGGGCGCAAATCGATATATTGCCCAAAAACAACCACACTGTGACCAAATGGAATACCCATAGTACACATCATTGCGGTTGTAGAAATAATCACAGGTGCTAAAAAATAGAATGTTTTGTGCACGCCTTCGGGGAAAAAATCTTCCTTAAAAAGAAGTTTTACTGCATCGGCAAGAGGTTGCCCTAAGCCAAAGAAACCCCAGTTGTTAAATAGCTTTGGTAAAATTCCAACGCGATTGGGGCCTAGCCTGCGTTGCGTGACGGCCATTTGACGTCGTTCAATCCAGGTCATTATTGGAGCAACTTGTAGTGCAATTCCTAGAAGAACAAAAATTTTAAGTACGGTTGCAATTGTTTGAACAATAATTGGCATATTTGTTTCAGTCATCTCTTCTCCCACCGTCTTCAGCGTTTTTTAGAATCGCATGCTATTTTGTGGAGTGTTCATTCCCAACGGAGTGCATCGCGTTTGATAATATAGACGTACCCAACCAAAAGCGTTGCAACAAAAAGCCCTGCTTCAGTAACGCCAAACCAGCCGAGTTTGTCGAACGATATTGCCCAAAGGTACAAAAATACCGTTTCAATATCGAACAGAATAAACAGGATGGCGGTGAGGTAGTATTTAGCTGCGATCCGTGTTCGGGCCGAATCCTTCGAGGGAATGCCGCACTCATAAGGCTCAAGTTTCGTTTTTGTTGGTTTTTTGGGTCCAAGCACCAGGGCCATGCCGCTCACAACAGTCATCATGGCTGCGTTTACCAGAAACGCGAGCAATACAGGAAAATACGGGCTGGCAATAAAGTCCATTCCAATGTCTCCGAGTGATTTTAACCGGTTGTTAAAACAACTCGATGTTACACTAGACACTTCAATTCACAAAACTCTGATTCAGGTCGATTACGGGAATGGGCTTGTTAATCTTCGTTTTCTTCTCGTTTGCGCCTTTTGGCTGTTCGTTCGTCAACCTCTTTAATGCCTAGGGTTTGCCTTATAACATCCATGACTCGCATTTTCATGGTGGGGTGAGCATTGATAATATCGCGCAAAAGCTCGAGGTCGTTCGAGTTTCTAATCATTTTTCCTTTTGTCGGCTTTTTCTCGGAACTCATGGAGCCCTCACTTTCCTGTTCGGGATTTTGTGATTTACTCGTTTCTTGGCTTTTTGCCGCCTGGTGCAATCCACTCTTTCAACATATTTTCTTCCTCTGGTGAGTAATACGTTTTTCGAAACGATTCTCCGTTCACCGAGACTTCAATACGTCGATTCTGAATTCTGCCATTTTTGGTGGCATTTGATGCTACCGGGAATTTGTATGAGTAGCCTTCCGTTTCAATAATGGATGCTTCCATGCCTAAGTGAGCAAGTTCGCTTCGAACCGAGTCCGCGCGTAGTTTGGAAAGAAAGAGATTGTATTTGTAAGTTCCAATGCTGTCGGTGTGACCATCAATCTTAATAGAGTAAGGGTCAATGCGTTTCAGTTCGCGAAAGAGTTGTCCCACTGTTAGCTTAGCTTGTGAGCTGAGTTTTGCACTATTGTAATCAAAGTGAATTCTGCCTATGTCAAAAACTTGTCCGTTCACCTTGAGTCGCAAGAACGCGTCGTCATCACCCAATGCAGGAGGGACGGGCTCCGCGCGAGCTTGCTCCATCAGGGCAGCGAGTTCTTTTTCGCTATATGCTGAAGTAGAGAGCATTATTGGAGGGGTTTCATCTTCCAAAACAATTGTCGGGGGAAGAGCTGCAAAGCGTAATCCTGCAACAACTCTTGAAAGAGGGGCGCCAACGCCTCGGCCTATTCCTGTTCCAAAGGCACCATGAACGCTTAGCGAAGGCGTCACAAAATAAGCTGCTCCAGAGCTCCACTCAAGAGGAGATGCTGTGCTGTTGGTGGTTATTTTAGAACCCGAAAAATCGCCTCTTACACCCGCATCAAGAGCCAATGATCCCGATGAAATTTCTCGTGATGTTCCCCTGACCCAATACCGTCCGCCTGCATTTAAAAGTAGAGAGTTGGATTTTTGCAAGAGTTTCAGTGCAAGCGATGAATCTGTTGGATATGCGTAAATGCGATCCTGACTTCCCCATACTGAATATCCTGGCGAGAAAAAGATCTCGCCTTTGTTTTTAAAAATAGGTACAGAAAATGGCATCTCTACGCTAAATTTAATGCTGTCGTCCGTGAGTATTGCTTCGCGACTTCCTGTGGGAAAAACCATTGAGCCAATAAGCGCAGCATCAAAAAATTTGCTTGTTAAAGCCGAAAAAGAGGTCTTTATCGAAAGCGAAAGATCGCCTGGATAAAAGGTAGACCGGTTTCGACTTTGAACACTGCGTAAATATCCATCGGAACTGTTCGGTGATGCCAACAATGCAATTGGAAAATTTCCGCCAATTTGAAGCCAATTTGTTACGCCATAGGCGAATCCAATATGGTTGACCAACAGGTTGTCCGTAATTTGTAAACGTTCACTTGCGCCGTCGCCAAACTCCAAAGGACGAACTGCGTAGCTAAGGGTGTTTCCAAATAGGAAACTATTGCGAGGAAGTGTTTGGGGCGACTCCCAAAGTATGCCAGAATGGGCATCGAGCGCCGGGGTGTAGTTTTCCGAATTAAATCCTTCGGCATGTGCAGTAGATCTCGACGCTATTGATATCACTACAATGGAAAGCGATATTTTTTCTGCTTTCCAATTTTTTGAAATCATGAGTTACGCCTCCTGGAACCCAGAGCAAAGAAAAAAGCAGGAATAAGTGCTAAAAGTTGTAATATTGACGAAATTTTTGATGCATTGGCAACAACTCCGCAGTTTCCGGTTCCTCCTTGAATGCGCAAACGCGCAGCTGTTTCTCGGGTGGTTTCTGTGTATCTTTGCTGGTAAAAATTCATTGTGTTCTGAGAATAATCAGAGTGATTTCTAAAAACTCTGCATACAGAATTCGTGTTGCCTAAATAGGGAAGCATTCCGTCTCCCGCTGGATTAAGCAATGTTGGACTTTCTCCATCAATAGTAAGATTGGAATTTATGTCCGAGCACAAATTTGAGCTGTATACCGAGGGAGATGTTACGGTAATACTAATTGTCTGGGTTTTGGGAACAGAACTTGCGCTGTCTGCATAATAAAAGTTGAGCGTTGCAGCTGTGCTTGCGGTGAGTGCTGGAATCTTGATATCAAATTTTTCTTCAAATTTGTCGCTAGAAACGGCTTGATACGTCACGTCACCCAAAATAACTTCTACTCGTTGAAGAGCATGTGCATCTGTGGCTTCTTTTAAGTTTTGCAAAAATGTTGTCTCTTTGCTGTTGATATCGGTTTCTCCACCAATGATGTATAAAAATTTTACTTTACCGTTGCCGGTGCGTGCGCTATTTTCCACCAGCACATCGTCTGGATAGAGACGTTCGTTTGTTCCATAGTCTACCTCAGAGTATGCAAGGCCACTGCTCAAAAACAGAATGTTGTGCACATTTATCGATGAAAATCGCGAAGGTTCCTGAGATGCCGCTCCCGAAAAATCGATAGTTCCGTTTGTGTAGTTGTTGGTTTCATTAATAGCGGCTCTGATTTGTCTGTCAAAGCAATACTCGCGTTGTTCTCCCGTTGTTTCCTTAAAGAAAGCTCCACCAGTTTCTGTGATGGTCGACATCAAAATCGGCGATTTTTCGCAAACAGCACGTGGGATTCGGCGAGGAATATTTGGAAGGCCGTCGGTAATAATAATGGCATGTTTGCTAGTTGATGTGCTCGAACCCAGCATTGTCGGACGTTGAATGGCTTCCAGAAAGTATGTAAAGTCTGTAGAACCTCTCGGTGTCGCACCAGTGGAGTCAATAAATGCGTCTTGTAAAGTCGCCGTGGTGTTCGTAAAAATTTCGCAGACAGAAGTGAGTGCGCCGTTTGAGTCTGCGGCCCACGGGTCGCTTGTACGGGAAGCATAATCCGTGCATGCATTTTTGGCGACATCGGGATCAATTTTATACTCAGCGTCGTTCGAGTACGTGGGAGGCGAAAAAACGGTGCTCTGTCGGCCACCATAGCTCACTATTTTCACGGAATTTGAACCGTTTGCTCTTAATTCGGTGGCAATGTTTTTGGCAAAATTGAGGCGTCTGCCCGCGCAATCACTGCCGGTGGCGTCTGTTGCTTTGCAGTCGCTTGATGAGTTGTCCACGGCTACAACAAAGTCTCCTTTAATGTTTCCCGTTGGAGTTCTGCAGTTCTTTACGGCTATTGTGAGCGTTGCAGAAGTGTTTCCGTTTTTTTTCTCTACGCTAAAGTTTGTTGGCAGTGTTCCTGTTCCCTCTGCGTTTGGCAGGCAATATGCGTTGTCATTTGTGGCAGGCAATCCGGAGGTTGGTTTTGTTTCGCAACGCGAAAATGCGGAGCTCATGTTAGCAGGCTTCTCGCACCCAGGCGATTTGTCGGGTGTCCAAGCAAGTGCTGTGTGGGACGCGCAAAATATGGCTGCAAGGGAAAAAGCAGAATAACGAAGTATCATGTGAGGGATCTCCTATGCCCACATTCTACAACTGATTCTCGTTTTTCTGTTAATACCTCTGGTGTCATAAAAACGAAAAGACCACACCGAAGTGTGGTCTTTTATGCCCAATAAAGAGCGGAAGCGAAGACTTGCGGCCAATTACTTAGCAGCAGGAGCTTCAGCGGCAGGAGCAACAGGAGCGGCTTCAGGAGCCTTTTCTGCCTTCTCAGCCTTCTTGGTAGCCTTCTTAGCCTTCTTAGCCTTCTTCATTTCCTTCTTCATTTCCTTCTTAGCAGGAGCAGCAGCAGGAGCTTCAACTGCAGGTGTAGCAGCAGGAGCGGGGGCAGCAGCTTCTTGAGCAACTGCAGCAACGGAGAAGGAAGCAGCGAGAGCAACGATAGCGGTACGAAGCATAGGAATACTCCTCAAAAAATGAGTGTTTAACTAACGTCCAGAACAAACCAATGTCCAAAAACGCATCAACTACAATACGGAGGGTTCTGATATTTTATTCCATCCCCTCCAAAAAAACGATTTTTTTATTCAAGATCGATTTTATTCAATCCTACTAGGTGCTTAATCGTTTTGTTGATCAGCACGCGACCGCGAGCTTCGTCAATAACCATGCGTCCACCCTGTTGAACGAGTTCGTTCACGCCAGTGCCCATGGATTGGGCGAGTGCAAAGAGCTCCGGACCAATTTCGTCTTCTTTAACTTCAATCTGTTCAATACGCGCAACGTTGCCCAATGCCAGAATGGCCTTAACATTTTGAGCAGCGGCCTCGCGGAATTGATTGCGAACTTCTGCATTTTTGGGGTCCATACGCTTTTTCTTTTCCAAACGCATGTTGGCTTCTGCAACTTGACGATCAATTGTGCTCTCAACCAGGCTTTCAGGTACTTCGAATGTATTCTTAGTCAAAAGCTGGTCAACAATTTGCTCGCCAAACAATTCCAGCTTTCTGGTTTCCTCAGAACGGGTGAGGGACTCCAAGAGCGAACGACGGAGGGTGTCAACGGATTCTGAGCCAAAGCGTTTTGCAAAGGCGTCATCGAATTGAGGCATTTCCATGTGCTCGATATTTACAACTTCAGCACTCAATTCCGCGATTTTCCCTGCAAGTTCTGCTTCGGGATAATTTGCTGGGTAGGTAATGGAAAAGTTCTTGGTTTCGCCCTTAGAAGCGCCTGTCAAATGGGTTTTGAATTCAGCAAGTGTTTCTGCGCTGCCGAGGTCAATGCGTATGTTTTTCTTGCTGAGTTCATTGTGAACCTTGTCGTCTACTTTTACAGAAAGATTCATGACAACAAAATCGTCTTCTTTTGTTGCGCGTGCTTCAGTAATGGGAGTGAATTTTGCCAGGGCACGACCCAAATTCTTGAGCGTGGCATCAACGTCAGATTCAGATATTTGCTTTTTGGGGCCTTTGAGTGAAAGCTCTTTGTAGCCCTGAATTTCAACGGGCGGATTGACGTCCACAACGGCGTCATATTTGAAGTCTTGATTTTCGTGGAGTTCCGCTGTGGCTTCAATTTGAGGTTGGCTCACAATTTGAAGGTTGGCTTCGCGGATTGCCAGACCGTAAGATTGGTCGATAATCTTTTGAATGGCGCGTTTCCGCACGTCATTCTCGAAGAATTTGCGAACGATTGTTGTAGGAACTTTTCCTTTTCGGAAACCCTTCACTTCGGCGGTTGTTTGGACTTCTTGGATTGCAGTTTTAAATGCTTCAGAGACGTCCGTTTGTGGAACTGAAATCTTAAGCTTGCGACGAGTGCTGGAAACTTCTTCTATGCTCGAAGAGTAGTTCATGTGAGGTATCCTCTCCCAAAAATTCACTGGGTCCCGAGTGTCGGGTCAAAACACGAGGTTTACATGAATGACTGGCGTTGGTCAAACTTGAGGCAGGGTGCGCTTTAAGAAAGCGGCCGTAGCCCCTCTCCACTTTTCGTTGGCTTCAAGTTCCCGAGCAGACGGAATGAGCAAAATTCTTCGCTGCTTTCCTTCAATCATAACGGGGGGGATTTCTCCAACTTCCGGAAGCTGAGTAAAGCTATGTGGTAACTTGTAAAGAACAGACTGGGCACTTCGGAGTCCGCAACATACTATAAAGGTCGGGTCAACTGCAGCAATTTCCGCGCAAAGATGATTATTGCATTCGCCAAGTGCGTCGTTGGGTATTCCCTTTTGAGGAACACATCGAATGGCGAATGTTCGGAAAACGTTTTCTGATAACGATAAATACGTTAAAAGCCGTTGAAGAACATTGTGGACGGAAGTTGGATTCGAAAACAGAAGCTCTGCGCTGGAAGCCGCCTCGTCCGTGACTTCTGGAAAATCAGAAACGAACACAATTGGTTTTTTATCTATGGCGCTCGACGTTACAACGCGCTGGCGTCCTTGGCAAAGTGTGCAGCGCGTGCAGTTTTCAAGGGAAGCAATAATTTTTGCGGTGTTTGAGGCCAATTGCCCAGGAGTGCTGCCTGAGTTCCCTTTCAATAGGGTTTTGAAATCCGGTTTTGTGTCCAGGGTGGAATTCTCAACGAAATATTCAGCGGGAGGCGTGGTAGCCGCGGGGGTTGTGCTGCCAGCAATGTCCGTGCTTAAGGTACCAACTGTCGGCCTTGGGAAATGCCTGACCCCTTCCGCTGCTCGTGCGTGTAAAATTTCAGAAATCATGTTGTGCGATAATTTTGTCACAAAATATTCCTTTGGTGGCACAAGGCCTTTCTTGTGTCACGGAGATGGCAGTTTCGTCAAGACTATCTTAACTCCGAGGAAAGCCAAGATAAGCCAGGGAATGGCGATTCTTGCTAAATCTGTGGGCCGACCGTAGAATTTTCTGTTAGCAGGAAAGGGGGCGGCGTGACAGCACTCATAAATCGTTTGCGAGGAGAGTTCGAGAAGAGTTTTGGGGGGAGTGTCGAGTTTCTTCCGCATCCCTCTGTCGCTCAAAATTTTTGTCACGAAATTGTGGATGCACATAAACATCCGCTTTGTGCGGGTGGAAAAAGGGTGCGGCCGACGATTTTGGCGCTTGTTGCGGGCAGCATTAATGGCGACACATCTTGGGATTTTGCTTTACCTGCCGGAATAGCGCTTGAACTTGTTCACACATACTCGCTTGTGCATGACGACCTTCCTTGTATGGACAACGATGATTTCAGGCGAGGAAGTCCAACTGTCCACAAACTTTTTGGTGATTCAAAGGGTGTTCTTGTAGGTGACGGACTTCTCACCAGGGCTTTTGAAGTTCTGAGCGTAGTGCCTTCGGTCGCGTCTGAGTCCGACAAATCGCATACAGCAATCTGGGCTTCTCAGTCGATACTTGCACTTTCTCGGGCCGCTGGTTTTGAAGGTATGATTTGGGGACAGTGGCTCGACGTGTCAAAACTTTCTGACGCTCAAAAAAACTCCGAGGACCTTTGGAAACGAATCGCCTGCAAAAAAACGGGGTGTTTGTTGGGGGCTGCTTTTGAAATGGGAGTGTTGGCTGGTTTGACATCTGTTTCAACATTGACTGAAACACTGTATTCTGAAAATGTCGATGAACTCAAAACCATTGCGCGGGAGTGTGGTGAGCATGTTGGGCTCGCATTTCAAATTGTAGATGACATCCTCGATGTCACCGCTTCTTCCGAGCAAATGGGAAAAACAACCGGTAAGGATATTCGTCAGGAAAAGCTTACGGCTGTTCATCTTTTGGGAATCGAAAAGGCTCAAGAGCTTGCTGCGACGGAAACGCAAAAAGCTCGGGAGTGTCTCGATGCGATGTGTTGCGGGCTGCGATCCGTTATGGGCCGGGAGTTAAATTTTGAATACTTCAGTGCCTTGCAGGAACTTTTTCAAAGCTTGTTGATGCGTCATCACTAAATGCTTTACCAGTATGGGGAAATGCATGTCGGAAGAAGATCTTTTTCAGAAGTTCAAGTTGTCAGCTCCCGAGCCAATGAATTTCGATATTCCAGTGATGGTTGCTGAGGCCTCCAGTGAGTTGGGTCTTATCATGGTTCACTGCTTGGAAAAAGCTGGTTTTTCTAAAGTCCGACGAGAAAAAGATGGGTTGCTTGCTATAAAAACATTAGAGAAGCAGCCGGCAACAGTTCTATTGGCTAGCGCCGAGCTACCATCTTGTAGCGGGCTCGATCTTTTTAAAGAAATTCGCGAAGATCCCAAGCATCAACGGGGTGCTCTTATTCTTGTCACTAGGCCTATGTCTAAGGCTGAGGTTATGCTCGCTGTCGAGTCTGGAATTAACGAGCTTCTGGTTCGTCCTTTTACTGCGGGCGATATTGTTCCAAAAATTAGAACAGCATATGCAAACTTCAATAATCCCAAAAATCCCGAGCGTATTTATGAGCACGCCAAACAATTGTTGCGAGCAAAAAATATTGTGGGTGCGCGAGAAGTTTATCAGGCTCTGGCCGATGTGAATGATAAAGCAGCTCGACCCCATGTTGGATTGGCGCGTACATATCTGGTTGAAAATAACTATGAGAAAGCTTTGGAATGTGCAACAACGGCAATCAAAAAAAATGAGTCATTTGTTCATGCGTACGCAGTTCGTGCGGAAATTTATCTCGCAATTGGTAAAACGGATGAAGCAATTGTCGACCTTAAGAAGGCTGTCGAACTGAGTCCACTGAACATCGCTCGACTAGAACATTGCTGTGAAACTCTGATTAAGAAGGGGTTGAACAAGCAGTGTGCCGAGATTTTGAATAGAGCAATTGTTGCGGGTCTCGAACATCCCTACATCACGGAACGTCTTGGATATTGCTATTTTTTAGATAAAGATTATCAGAATGCGCTCAAATATCTGAAAGAGGCAGTTCGACTTGAACCAGAAAATGTGACCTTTTTAAACTCCTTGGCCATTTGTCATCGCGATTCCAAAAACTATGATGAGGCCATAGCTATGTACAATCGCATCATCAAGAAGGACCCAGAAAACTACCAGATTCTTTTTAATAAAGCTCTTGTGCTTACCTACAAAAATGCTAACCCCGAAGCAGCAAAGCTTTTAAGACGTGTTATTCAGATTCATCCAGAATTCGAAAAGGCCGCTCAAAAGTTGGCGGAGCTGGAAAAAGCTGGACTGGATCAGGATATATCAACTGAAACGCCTGGGGAAACGTGATATTTTAATTTTTTCAGTGTGGATTTTTTTTCCAGAGAGCGCATAAGGCAGCATGCTTGTCATAACAATAAGCACAATTGATGCCCAATTTGCCGCACTATTGTTATTTGCAACAGATCCACAAATCCCTTTCGAGGAAGTTTTCTTAGCTGTTGCGGTCGTTAGCGGCACGCCTTGGCTCGTGCTGACGTAAAGTCCGGCGGAAGGAAGAGTGCCGTCTGCAGAAGTGGATGCTAAAAAACCGCGATCCGAGAAAACTTTGAACATTGCCTTTCTGAGTTCAACGGCGTTGTCACCGTTGACCGAAGCGTAGGCGTCGGTTGCTTTAGCCATTGCGCCAATAAACCCGTAATAAGTTTCTGCAGACACTGCGAGATCTATGGCGTCCCAAACAATTTTATCAGTCTTATACTTCCCGTTTTTTCCCACGCCCAATGCGGTTCTAACATCCCACAACACAGTGCTCCAAAATTCACCTGCAATATGCACCGGCTGGCCCACAAAATTTTTGATTGTTCCAGAAACGTTTGCGGCTCTTAAGGCGCCTTTGCTGTACGAGGAAGGCACAATAGACTCTCCGAGTTTGTTATTTCCGGTAATTGAGTAGGTGAAAAAGTCGGCAAGTCCTTCATGCATTGCGCCTGTTTCACCACTGGTCGAAGTGAGGCTTCGGAAAATAATATGATGATGAAATTCATGCATGACTACGTCCGCATCTTTTCCTAAATATCGCAAAGTGCGCTCCGCGCCTTGGTCGGGCTCCCAACCCGTTCCCACTACAATCGCCGGAGCCTCAGTTCCCGAGACGCCGCCTGGCAAATATTGAGCATTGTCAAACGTTGGACTTCCAGTCGCTGTTTTTGTTAACGCTCGCACATAAATGGTGAGAACTTTGCTTGTCGATAGTCCCAGTTGTGGTCGATCACTTCCCCACAGATCTTTGCGTTGATCTGCTGAAAGACCTGCAGTGTTCATAATGTTTTGATTCCAGTCCCACGAACGAGCAACAGAGTGATAAGCGACAACCTCGTCATATCTGTTATCGCTGAGCGCGTAGTCGAAGGTTGGGCCACTTGCGGTCGCAGAGCACTTTCCGTTTGCGGGGTCGTCCTTCATACAATTTTTAACTTGCCAGTACGGACTTTTTAAAGTTGTGCTTTGAATATACGGCAGTGTTATTCTTGTCATCACGCCATTGTCTGTTACACTATTTTCATTAAACATTAATGCAGAGCCGTCAACGTGCGCTGCTAAGGGTCTTGTTTTTAGAACTTCGCCACTTATTGCGCTGAGTATAATTTCAGTTGGAACATTGGGTTTGCTATATGCATTCCGTGGAGAAATTATAAATCGCCACGCAGGCGTTAAACTGGCGGGTCCAGCAAAATATGTCGCTTCGCCATTCGACCACACAACACTCGAGTCTTGCAAAAACGCCGGCGAATTCTTTTGAGCTTCGCTTTGCGAGAGAAAAAACTCACCAGTAGCGATGTCGCCGTTGTTGGAAAGTGCGAATTCAGGCACTTGGCCATTTACCCACAAACTGCCGTCTGTGCCTGCAACCTTTTTCACCTCAACCGAATCAACGGGTATATGATTGTATAGAAGATTGTATTTTGTAACGGCCCAATTATCTGACGATGGTGTCGATGTTTCCCACGAAAAATCTGCGCCATTGCCCGTGAAGCCAGCATCTCCGATCAGTGAGAGATTGGATGGCGCCTCTCGTTGAGTGTACTCAAACGTCCCGTTGGATGTTGCCGAGAAAAAAGATTGCCCGTTTTCAAAGAGAAAATTCGTTAGTTTTGGTTTCTTTTGAATCTCAAAATTTTTCCAGAGCGTCTCGGTGGTCCATTTGCTGGGAAAAGCAGTGCCAGGAATTTGGCCTATTTCAGGGGCGCCACAGGCAGTCAGGAGTATCGCAGACGGCATCAGTTTTGCAATCCCATGAAACTTCGCCATTTTTTTTTCCCCACAAGCATCTATTCTTTCTAAAGTGCTTATCGGCGCCCTCTTGAAGTTTCTTGACTCAGTTCTTAAGTTTTCAACAAATGGAAGCGCACTCTATTGACGTTCTTTGGGTTTTTCTGTGGAAATTCTGACACCGCAAAATTTTCCCAGTAAACAGCGGTAACTTTTCTTTCGATCCCGACGATAAGTACTGCAAAGATGCTCCCTTGGAGGTTTCATTTGCAGGAAAAAATTCTCGACAACGCATATCGACTGCTCGAAGAAATAGGGCGCGGCGGTTTTGGCGCGGTCTATCGAGGCGTTAGGCTTGGCTCAGAAGGAAGTGGGCAGGTCGCTATTAAGTTGCTCAACAAGAATCCAAAATTGATGAGTGGCGAATATATTCGCTTCCAGCGTGAAGCAACTGTAATGAGTCAACTTGTTCACCCAGGGATTGTGACAGTCTTTGAATTAAGTGAAGACAATGGATCTTATTTCATTGTAATGGAATTTATTTCCGGGATGAATCTTCGCGAATATGTGAATTCCCGCAATGGAAAACTTTCTATTGTTGAAATTATTGACATTATTTTGCAGGCAGCGGAAGCTCTTGAATACGTACATTCTCATGCAATTGTTCATCGCGACATCAAACCGCAAAATATGCTCATCGAAGAACGGAGTGAGAAAGGTGAGCGTCGAAGTCATGTTAAGTTGGTGGATTTCGGCGTTGCTCGTTTTGGTGAGGGAGGTGCTCGCGCCGCTGCTAACGGCGAAAATGTTGTTGGTACGTATGCCTATATGGCTCCGGAAGCAACAGGTCTTACTCAATGGGAAATTGACGCAAGAGCAGATATCTACAGTCTTGGAATTGTAGCCTACGAGCTTGTTGCGGGAAAAGTGCCATTTTACGAATTTCGTAATGAGGAACTTCTGCGGGCGCATGTGGAGCGCCAGCCTCCATCAATTCGTAGCATTCGTGGACAAGAAATTCCTAACACAATCGAAAGTATTATTCAGAAGTGTATCGCAAAAAATCCCGCTGAACGGTATCAGTCGATGTTTGGTCTTGTTTGTGACTTAAGGCGTGTTCAGGCCGATTTGCGAGCGCGGGGAGTGGTTGAAGAATTCGCAATCGCACGAAAAGACATTGGTATTGGAACGTTGCTTGAACGAATTTTTGTTGCTCGCAACCTCGTGTTCTCCGAAGTTCTCGATCACCTTCGTCGTGCTCAAAATCCTTCCGATGTCGAGTGGGGTATTATTCGCGCCGGTATTGGAATCGGAAAAACACGTTGTCTGCAGGAAATCAAAAAGGCACTTGAAGTAAAAGGTGAGCGAATTCTCTACTTGCGTTTTTCCGAGTCTGAGCAACGCCTCCCTTTGCAGGCATTGTCGTTGGCCATTAATGACTTCATTGCGGTATTTCAGAGAACTAGAAAAGCAGCTTTTAAGAAATATATTGCTGAGCTCGTGACGCAATTGGGGCCAATGGTGCACGACATTGGAAGATTTATTCCGGTGCTTCGTCAATATGATGTGTCTCCCAGTGGAGAGGTGAGAAGCGTTGAGGAAAGTTCCGTTGAATTCGATAGCGCTGCTCAAGAAAGTGAAGATATTTTTTCTATTTCGCACTCTATTGATAGGCGTTATGTTGCGCCAAATCAAAAATTAAATGAGGCTCTTATTTTGTTGCTCTCAGGGCTTCTGGGGGGTGGTGAGAGACTCGTTTTTCTGATGGATGATTTGCATCTTGCAGATGCATCGATGCTTTCATTTTTGACCTACCTTTTGGATCGTCCCAGTGGAGGTGTAAATTTCTCCATTCTATATACCATCAGGGAGAAACAGGTTAGACCGAATCTCATTCTCGATAATTTTGTAAGGCGCCTTTCCACTGCAGCGCTTGCTACTAAAGCGTGGACGCTTCTGCCTTTTGAACGCAACGATGTTCACGAGTTTCTTCGTGTGTTGGGAATGAGTCGTCCTACAGATGAATTTGTTACTTTTTTGTTGGAAAAAAGTGGCGGATCTGCTCTTCAGTTGAATGCACTCGTTAAACAGATGCTTGCTCAGGATGCACTTGTGCCAACTGTATCGAATCATCCGCACAATGCGTCAGTATGGGATATCGGAGTCGATTGGAATAGACTGAATCAAATTGTTGTTGATTTCGTAAGTATCGAAGTCTTACTTGCTTCTTTCGATTCTTTGGATCAACATGATATTGAGTTACTCCGAATTGCCGCTGTTTCATATGATGTGTGTGATTTTGAATACTTTTTGGTTGATCAAGGTTTCTCGGCCGATGAAGCAGAACGTCGTCTTATTGCTCTAGTAAACCGAGGATTTTTGGAAATCGTCGGTGATGAAAATTTGCCAACTCGGCGCAGATCATTTGCTTTTCCTCATGAAAAAATTCGAAACGCTATTCTTTCAAAGCTTGATGCAGAGTCCCGAAGGCAAATTCACTACTTGCTGGCTATGCGAATTGCGACGCTCTATAGAACTCCCAAAAAAGAACAGGTTCTTGCTCTTGCAAAACACTGTGATGGAGCCGGAGATAAGGTTTCAAAAAATGAAGCCGTGAAAGCGCATCTTCGAGCTGCAAAAGTATATATTTCATCAATGGAGCATAATCAAGCTAGATATCATATAGATAAAGCTATGGACATCACCAATAAAATAACGTCACAGCGCGAACGTGTTCATCGCCTGCGTGAATGCTATGAAGCTGAGTATACAATTCAGGCGTCGCAGGGAAATTTGGTTGAAGCAAGCGAGGTTTGTCGCAATCTTATCGAAATCACTTATGACTCCGACAAGCGGGAAGCTTTACAGGTTTTTTGGTCTCAGCTGCTTTTGGGGCTAGGCCGCCATCGGTTCAGCTACCGTCAGGCTCGCGAAGTTGCAAAAGCTCGCGGTGTTTTTTCGAAATCTCGTGTTCAGGCTGTGATTTCATTTCTAAATGACGTTCTGATGGGAAAGTCTCTTTATCCCAATTTTCTCTCATTAATTTCCTTCATTTTTCGTCCTGACATACCCAAAAAGAGGGAAGTTCTTTCGCAATCTCTAGCCGTGATGGCCCTTTCTCAGCTGCATGGTGGGCAATCACAATTGAATGCAACAATGGCCGTTTGTGCTCGACTGGGACTTCTTCAACAAAAACCCGATCGCGATTCAGCCACTTTGAAAGTTGTTCTCTCTGTAATTCTGTTAGCTCGCGGTAATGTATCTGCTGCCTACAGAATTTGTGAGGAAAGTGAGTATTTCTTTCAGTCGAGTGGCCTTAGAACACAGCAACGTTGGCTTGTTGCTCTGCGTAGCATTTGGATTGACTATTCCATGGGAAGAATGGATAAATTATATCTTATCGTAAGTACAGACTCCGGAATGTTGCTTCCTTCATCCGGTGTTATGCATTTTGAATCGTATGGGATGCGCGCTTGGTTGACATTATTATCGCCATCATCTCGCGTTGCTCTTTCTGCAGTGAGTACCGATGAAAAAAAACGCAGAAGGTCAGATCGGAAGAAAGAACAGTCAAAAGATTATCAAACATCTGGAGGACATCTTGGGAACAATAATAATTCTCGAAGAATTCTCGATTCGGGTGAAAATAGCCAGTATACGGCACTGGCTTTGTTTTCCGATTCTATTCGTTTCGCACTGAGTGAAAAAATCGATCCCTTGCGGCGTGCGACCGAGCAATTACGTCGTCAAACGTCTGTGTCGCCAATTGGGGATGCCTTTGCAGATTTTGCATTTTCGTTTCAGTCACTTGTTTTAGGCCATCAACACGAAGCCCTGAAGTCCTATCAACGGGGCATAATGCATCTTGTAAAAATGAAGGTCGAGCTCGTTTCGCTTGTTGTATGCGACGCCTTGCGTTTTGCCGCTGCAGTTTTGCCGTTGCTGGCTTTATCTTTTCGCGCGCGCGGGTGGCCTTGGGGAAGTGTTCTTTATAATGCGCTTTCTTCTGTGCAGACTGTGTTGCGTAAGGCCGAAGGTATTCACAATCCGCGTCGCAGTGCGATAACTCCATTTTTTGAAGGGTTTCTCCATCTGTTGACAGGGAGGCGTCAAGATGCTTTTATTTCCTTGGAATGTGCAATAATGGACTCTCGCACGCAGCGGTTTGAGCTTCTCGAATCTCTGAGTCTATCGCTTCTTGGAGCTTTTTCGGGACGCAAGTCAAAAACTCGGGCAAAAGAAAATCTTGGCGGAGCTTTGGAAATCGCTCACAGATATGAGCTTCGACTTTTGGAGCGCTATGTTCTTGGTGTTGCTGGTCTTGCTGAGGTTGAATTACAGATTCCAGAACAAAAAAGTGAAGAAAAGTCCCATTCAGTCTTCATTTCTCGCGAAAAACAAAACACCATTGGTTTATCTGAGATTCTGATGAAAATGCAGTCCTTGCATTCGGCGACTTCAATTGAAGACCTGCTTGTTGAAACCATTCATATCTTAAAAAGCACGTTAAAGGTGGAAGGAGGAAGAGCCTATCTTAGAAGTTCATCGTCAGGACGTTTCGCGGCTTTTGCATCCGATGGCGCCGAGTATCAAAATGAATATGATGATCGTTGGCTGCTAAAACTTCTCCCTAACTCAGCCGACGATCCAGTTCGCGTTCTGTCTATGGAAGAATTTGATGATCATGAAAGTGCCCGGGTCGTCGAAGTTTCTCGTTCTGAAACCACAACGCGCGTGTCAGTTCCGGCTACAGTAAGTGAAGAAGCGACTCGAGAAGTTCTCGCTACGACTTCTCAGGAGACGGTCACAATAGCTGCAAATCTGGACGATACAAAGACTCAGGCAGCAGGTGCGTTGAACCACTCAGTGCAAAGCATTTCGGCAGACGATGCGACATGTGTCACGCGTGCGAGGGCACCCTCATCTGTGGGTCAGTTTCTGATTCTTCTTTCCCTTGTCTCCGGCAAGACGTTATTGGGATGGATTGCAATTCCGCGAGTTGCTGCCAGTGCTTATGCATCTCGCGAAGTGGAGCAAGATTTGGTGCTTTTGGGTTTGCATGTGGGGCATCTCGTTGTTCGAATGGAACCATCGCGACTCCAGATAGATGAAGGGGGACCCGAATCCCTTCATTTTGGACGTGAACACGAGATTGTTGATGGAGATCTTCCGCGTGGTACTTTTCTTGAAGTTTATGGACGAGTGGCATCGGGCGCCGAAAATGGTTGGCGAGTTTTTGTCTTAAGGCCGGGTCTTGTTCTCTTGTCGCACTGGAAGATTTCTGCCAAAAGTTCTGCGCATGCACGAAAGCTTGGAGACTTTATTGGACGTCATCTTCAGTTTTTTTCGTACTCATTTCGACAAAGTTCGGATGCCGTTAATATCGATAAGTTAATTTTAAGACTTTCTTCAGATCTTATTACCATTTTTGAAAATATTTCCACAGAAGGGCGTTTGACTGATGCAAAAATGGCAATCATTATTTGGGATCAAAACGAGCGTCGTGCAGTGGAGGGCGACTTTGGAGGTGAAAGTTTCGGGTTTGGTGGAAACAGCGAAGTCGATCATGAATACCTGCAGGAAATTGGGGGTATTCTTGTAGCGGATCGTCTCGTTTATCACGAAAGAAGCCGAAAAATCTCCGGTGCCGGTGGTTGGCTTTTTTCTGGTTCCGACCGAATTCACTCAGCGTATGCAACCTTTTCCAGTGCCGAGTTTGTCGAACGCTTTGTACTAAGTCATTCTCAGCGGGAAGATCGTTTAGTTGATGCTCTAAATGAAAATAAATCCGCATTGGGTTCATTTTTTGCATTTTTTGTGGAGGAACCGCGTTGATGCGGAATGTCCGAAACGTTTAAACCGCGTTACTCGATGTGGAATAGTGATGAACCCTGCAGATCAAGGCCTTCCTCGCAAATTAATTTTGCAGATCAACGCATGATTGTCCATAGCCTCCCAATAGTTATCCTGAATCCGTGAATGCCAAAAACTTGACGGACGTTTCCGAGTGTGCGCGGTGCCTTTTTGAAGACTATCTGGAA
>CAIZES010000136.1 GCA_903932045.1 uncultured Silvanigrella sp.
ATCTAACTCCGCTACCCACAGATTCCTGTGTGGAGCCAGTCTTTTAATTCACCTTTTTCATCAGCTAATATTTTTCGAGTTGAGTTTGTCAATTGCATCAAGCCTCTTGCACTATTTGAGTCTTTGGGATTGGCTAAAATGTTAGGATCAAAACTTGCTTCAGAAGCAATTAAGTCTTTAACAAATTTTGGGTCTAATTGTATCTGTGGCTGTATAACTTCATTCCAATACTTAGTCCAGCCAGCAATAAAATTATCAAGTGCGCTGCGAAAAGGGCGCCAACTCTTGCGGGTGAGAGTCCCGCCAGCAAAGGAGACACGAACCATGCTGTAGCGAACATTGGGCGATTTGTCTGTAAAGGCAGTCGTCAAGCGTATGGAGCGAACTTCGTAGGCCGGAATGCAACTGCGTAAAGTGATAGAGCCTCGACATATTACAATTCCGGAGGGCGACGCTGTTTGATTAGTGGAAGCCTACAAGCAGTTAACGTATGCGTGTGTTGACTGCTCCCGGCGGGGTCTTAGAACCTGGCATGCGAAGAGAGAGTTGGTCGTCAACACGGGAAAGTCCTGAAACCCGAACATGGAGTTCAAACGCCTATGGCAAAGAGTAAAATCGAAGAATAGGAAAATGGGGGAAGGATGGCCGAGATCTCGTAGTACCGAAGAAGCGAGTAACGACCGTGGAGGGAAGGGGGTCAGTAACTGGCAAGCGATAGCGAGGGAAACGATGTGATTCAACGCAGCGGAGTGAATGAAATATCGGCAACGAAACTCGCTCGCATAGAAGCGAAGTCGCGGCAAGAACCATCTCTAGTGTTCAATAACCTTGGGCATATTATAGATGAGGATCTGCTTCGAGAATGCTATCGAAGTCTTGATGGAAGCAAGGCCGTTGGTATAGATGGTGTCACCAAAGACGCCTATGGAAAAGATTTGGAGGAGAACCTCAAGGGACTTCTTCACCGGATTAGAAAAGGGACATACATCCCAAAGCCTTCACGAACGGTGGAAATTCCTAAGCTGGATGGCACCACTCGTCCGTTGGCTATAGGATGTACTGAGGATAAAATCGTTCAGAGTGCATGCAAATGCATCCTGGAGCGAATTTTCGAGCCCTTATTCTTACCGGTATCATTTGGATTCCGACCGGGATGTAGCCCGCACAAAGCTCTTGTAGCTCTGGATGGACACCTGAAGTCGCAAAATAATGGTGCCGTAGTTGATGTTGATTTACGAAAGGCATTTGACACAATTCCTCATAATCATTTGGAGGAAATGCTGCGTCGGAAAATCTCTGATGCGCGTTTTCTTCATTTGCTTCTGAAACTCATCAGAAGTGAGATAATTGGAGACGATGATAAAGTGAGGCAACAATCTTGTGGTGTGCCACAAGGTTCTATTCTCTCTCCCTTACTGTGCAACATCTTCTTGCATCACGTTGTAGACGAGTGGTTCTCTGAAATGAATGCGCGAGAATTTGCAGGTTTCTGCACTCTCACAAGATTCGCTGATGACCTCGTGTTTACAGCGCCATATATTGCCTCAGCAGAAAAGCTACACTCTGCACTCTCGGTTAGGCTTCAGGCTTTTGGCATGACTCTCCATGAAGGGAAAACGCGCGTTATCCTCAATGGAAAAAGAGCAGCCACAGCGGCGGCAAACGGTGGGGTGGAGGTTCCTGGCTTTACTTTCCTAGGATTCTTGCACGTATGGGGGCGTTCTAAAAAATCGGAAAACGGGTAAGATATTCTGGCGTGTCAAGCGCCGGACATGTCCCAAACGATACCGAGTTAAGCTCGCTTTAGTGCTTGAATATATCAAGAAGAACAGACACAACAAGCATTTACTAATGAAAATGAAGGCAGTCGTGAGGGGTTACCTAAACTACTTTGCCATCAACGACAACAGTAAACGCATTGCGCAGTTTGTTTACGAGATAAGGAAAATGTTGTTCAAATGGTTAAACCGTAGGAGTCAAAAGAAGAGTTTCACATGGGGGAGATTTAACGAAATCCTGAAAAGGATCGAGTTTCCTGTCGCTCATATCACTCAGGACATATTCTTCTCTTCGAGTGCTTTCGAAAGAAAGTAGTGCCGGTGAGGAAGCCGGATGCCTTAATAGGGCACGTCCGGTTTTAATGGGGTTGGAGGTTCTCCTGCGGGAGAATCTCCTTCTACCTACGAACAGTACGGATCTTTTAAAACTGCTTTAGCGAGGTCGGATTGGGGGGCAGCCAGATTTTTAGTGAAATTATTAGGGGCTGCCCCTTGGCGTATATGCAACTTTGATTCGATTTGAAACTGAAGTACCGCACGGCTCCAGCCATGCTCAATGCAAGCTTGCGCATACCATCGTATCGTGTCTCGATCGTTTATCTTATCCAAAAGTAGACAATGGTGAAACCATGGCAATTGGGCAGCAAGCTGCTGCCCAATTGGGAAATCCGCCCAGCTATTAGCAAACGCCTTCATGTATTTTAAATTTCTGGTGGAAAATCCCTTGAGTTCCGGGAAGGCTGTTTTAAGGTCGGTTGCCAGTTTTTCAATCACTTTTGCACCCCAACCTTGTTCTGCCTGACGCTTCAAAATCTCATTGCCGATATCCCAATAAAGTAAAATAAGCTCGCCGTTGACAGCCAAGGCCGCCCGCTGTTGCGAGTTTTGGATTCTTTCTTTTAAGGACACTAAGAAGATCGCGTAGCCTTCAGCATCCTGATGTGCCACTTCATTTTTATTTTTGACCATTATTGAGACTCCAATTTCAATGAGCTTTTCCGCGTCATGGCACCTGTCTGAGTGACCCGACCAAAATACTTGCTCTTTTCACATTTCGGAGAAAACACTCGAAGGTGTCAATATAGGGCATGGAGCTAGGATATTCAAAGGCTTTTGTGTGAAATCGGCCTTGCTGTTTTCCCTAATGTTGAGTTGGGCGAGAGCGCCAAAATGACACATTTACATCCTTTTGCGTCCGTAGAGTTGGGCGACGATTTTGACTTATTGAAGGCTATGAACAGAGGTCTTATTCCTTCAATATATTTGTCCGATGATTATGAACAAAATTTGGCAAACTACGCGGGAACCTTTTTGAAGGAAGAGATTATGGCGGAGGGGCTTACTCGAAATCTGCCGGCGTTTTCAAGATTCTTAGAAGTCTCCGCATTATGCAATGGCACCATGATTAACTTCACGAATTTGGCGTCAGACGCTCAGGTTAAACGAACAACTGTTGTCGACTGGTTTGACGTCCTTAAGGATACTCTCATTGCGCACGAGCTTCCCGCTTGGACGCTGTCGGTTAAGCGCAAGGCAATTCAAACTTCCAAGTTTTATTTGTTCGATCTGGGTGTGGCACGTCATCTTGCAAGGGCGCTAGAAGTTACAGAACGCAGCAAAGCTTTTGGTGACGCATTCGAGCACTTTCTATTTTTGGAGTTGAAGGCCGCGCAGAGCTATTCGAAGATTCGTGATCTCCATTATTGGCGTTCGGCATCGGGTTTTGAAGTTGATTTTGTGGTGGATAATTCCATCGCCATCGAGGCCAAGGGAAAACGCAATCTTGCTGGTGACGATTTTAAAGGACTGAAGGCGATTGGTGATGAAAAGAGAATTAACCACCGCATTCTCGTATGCTTGCAGGAACAACGTGAAGAAAAAAATGGGATTGAAGTGATGCCATGGCAGAAGTTCTTAAAAGAACTTTGGAATTCTTTAAGGGGTTAAACTTTGAGTCGAAGTGCTTTTAAGATCGCTAACCTACTCATGACTGAAAATATTGTCGACATTGTTTTCAAGGTATCGATAAAAAATCTTCTTTGCGTTTGGTCCAGCCCAGCTTTTGGAGGGCAAAAGATTTGTGTATTGCAACGCAAACGAATAGATTCCCCTATCTGTTTCAACGACTCCCGAGAACCAGCCAGAGTGTTTTGCAGTTGGACTGTCACAGTCCACGCAACCCGATCCTGTTTTGCCAAATACGTTTGCGCCGTGAATAGTTCCGCTTTTTAATATCTCGCGTACTTGTGCGGTCGCCTGAACGCTTACGGGAAGTTGGTGAGTCCATAGCTTTGCTAGAAACTCGACCTGTTCAATGGGAGAGATTTTCAATGAGCCAAGGGTTAGCCAGAAGTTGTGAATGTCTCCTTCAAGGCTCATATTTCCATAAGAAAAATCTTTCAAATAGTTTCCAACTTTGCTTGCACCCAGAGTGTCGACAATGCGTTGCGATACCCAAATTACCGAATTATCAATAAAGGTTTTTGGAGTTTGATTTCTGTTCCAAGCGGAGCTCCCATAGTCTTTTCCATCTCATGTTATCACCTGGCCTGAACTCAAAAAATAACCACTATCGAAGGCCATAAGAGCCAAAGGAATTTTAAAGGTGGAGAGTGGAGCATACTTTTCTCGACAAGATTCAGTGCCGAATTGTTCCTTAATAGCGCCAGTTTTTGTGTCTATGAGAACAAAGCAGCCTTTTTTGGATTCAAACTCTTTTTCAAAAAACGACTTGTGAATGGAGCTATTGGTGGGATCGTGTTCAAATGCATCGGCAACACGGCGCTCTCTGGTCTGAATGTAAGACCTGCTACGGCAAAAGTTTCGGTAATTCGTTCATCTTTTCCCTCTGCTATGTTGGATTTTTGTTGTGGAGGTGTGTTGACTGTTCCAATGGAAAAAGTTCTGCTGTCTTTCTACGATGCGCTTTTTGTTTAAATGAGGCTTTCGGGTGTCGCAAGGGATAATGTGGGGTTGAAGGGTGTTTAGGCAGTCCTGTTCGTTTTGGATTCCTGTTGGTTGCTATCCGCACTTGGTCGCGACTGCGCCAAGCTTTATTGCAGAGTCACTCTTATTTTTGTTCCAGACATGATACCTTGGTTTTCAAAACCCTCATGTGGAGGCTGAACGTGGCCAAGGCGAAAATCAAAGCGAAGATGAAACCGACTTCAAAGACTACCCCATCCGCAAAAAAGGCTAAGCCTCAAAAAGCTAAGTCCCAAGCGAAATCTGTGGCATCAAAAAAAGGATCAAAGGCTCCTGCAAAGGCACCTGCAAAGGCTCCTGCAAAGGCACCTGCAAAGGCTCCTGCAAAGGCACCTGCAAAGGCTCCTGCAAAGGC
>CAIZES010000137.1 GCA_903932045.1 uncultured Silvanigrella sp.
AGATGCGTCGCTGACAAGAAGTTGCAAGGTTAATAGCGCCAACGTGAGATCGTCCTGGGATTTTTTTTGTGCAATGCGCGCTTTTCCGAGGTCCGATTCTGCACGGACCAAATCGTATTCTGGCCTCAATCCTTGGTCGTAGCTTTCTTTCACCTGTGTATATTTTTGTGTGGCCGTTTGCATTTGGCGCTCGGCCAAATTGGCAACATCTTGAGCTCCCAAAACCTTGGAATAAGCTCGCGACACTTTAATAACAATTGTTTCTTCTTGTTCCTTCACGGAACTTGCTTTTTCTTCAATCAGCAAATTTGCTTTTGTGCGATCGGCAGCTGTGCGACCAAAGTCGATGAGCGAACCACTGGCCTGCAGCGAGTAAAGTTCGTCTAGGCTAATGGGTTCGTTGCTAGTCCAGGTTCGATTTGTTGCTGAAATGGGGATGTCGGGGTGAGTATATTTTGCGGTTTCACCGGCACTGGCTGTGAGTTTGGGGTCGTCTTTTTTTTCGAGAGCATCACGCTCGAATTTTGCGAGTTTGAGAGCATTTGCGGCCTTCTGTATTTCTAAGTTGTGTTCGCGTGCCATGCGAAGCGCTTCTTGATACGTGAGAATATCGGTTGCCTGTGCGAGGGTTCCGAATGCAAAAAAACAGAGTGGAGATGTCCAAATTAAAAACTTCATGGCGAACCTCAAACGTGCAAGTGCAGGAGCTGGAGATGATGCAAGGTTACGCCCAGCGACACACGGGCGCAATGGTAATGACTGTTCGCTCTGGCTTCTGGTTCATGAGTTGTAAATTTTTTTGACGCACACTTGTTTTTCGACGAGGAAACGTTGCGGATGGGTTGGGTTGAAAAAGTTTGCGCTCTACTGTCGAAAAGCCGTGGCAATCGTTGTATGCTTTGAAAATTGTATTTTTTGAAATGTTTATGGAAGGGGACTGCGTTGGACAAGCTTTTTGATGTGGCATTTCAGTTTAGTCCGTTTGGTGGTGTGCGCTCGGTTTTGGAACACGGTGGCGGCAACGTCAACGACACATATATTGTGGAAGGTGAGGGGCGCTCTCGCTTTATTATGCAGCGAATTAACACCCGTGTTTTTAAGCGGCCCGAGCGCATTATTGAAAACATGGTGGCCATTGATAAGCACATGGAAAGCAAACGTCACATTATCGAAAAACTTGGCCATCGCAGATGGGAAATTCCAACTGTGTTGCATGCTCGAACCGGAAAACCCTTTTTTGTTGATTCTGATAATGGCTTTTGGCGCGCAATTTCGTTTATTGAAGGGGCAAGTGCGCCTACAAAAATTCAAAATTCAAAACATGCGCGCGAAGCTGGTTTCGCTTTGGGATTTTTTCAGTTTCTGATCTCAGACATGAATATCAAATTTTTGCACGACACCTTGCCCGGTTTTCATGTCACACCGGAATATGTTTGGCATTATCACGAAGTGCTGCAAAAATCGGTTCGGCCCGAAAACACAGCAGAAGTGCGATACTGTAAAAAAATTGTGGCCGATAGGGCAGTCTGGGCCAATGTGCTTGAAAATGCTCGTGAGCGTGGAGATCTGTTGCTGCGTCCCATTCATGGCGATCCTAAAACCGCAAATATCATGATTGACAACGCCAACGGTGAATCGGTGGCTCTTATCGATTTGGATACGGTTAAGCCAGGACTGGTGCACTACGATTTGGGCGATTGCGTGCGCTCGTGTTGCAATCCTCTTGGCGAGGAAACCACCAAGTTTGAAGACGTGCGCTTTGATGTTTCGTTGGCTCGAGATATTTTGAATGGATATTTGTCCGTTGCTAAAGACTTTTTCACATCTTCCGATTACGAATACGTTTTCGATTGCATGCGTCTTATTGCATTTGAATTGGGAGTTCGATTTTTTGCCGACTATTTGGAAGGCGATGTTTATTTCAAAGTGAAACATCCGTTGCACAATTTGCATCGAGCAATGGTTCAGTTCAAGCTTATGGAAAGTATAGAAGCTCAGGAAACTGAAATTCGTTCCATTATTTCTGATGTTGGTGGTAGAAAATAGTCTTTGGAGTTTTTTGTGAATTTTTCCCCTGAGTCCATGGGCCAAATAGCAGCTTTGGGAACAGCGTTTTGCTGGTCGTTTAACGCGATGCTTTTTACTGGAGCTGGCCGACGTGTGGGCTCGGACACTGTTACACACGTGCGTTTGTGGCTTGCGCTTGCCATGCTTGGTTTGGTTCATTTTGTTATTTATGGAACCATTTTTCCATGGAACGCCGAATTGTTTCGTTTGTGTTGGCTAGGATTGTCGGGCGCGGTTGGCTTTGTTATAGGCGATTTGTTTCTGTTTGAGGCTTTCGTTCTCATTGGAACATCACGTTCATTGGTTGTTAAAACATTTGCGCCCGCTCTTGCCGCTCTTCTTGGTTTTGTATTTCTGCATGAGTTTCTTGGTTTTGTTCAAATTATTGCCATGTGCATTACGCTTTCAGGAATTCTTTTTGTGGTGATTTCTCGGGGGAAAAGTATCTCTGCCGAAAAGTCATCAATTCCGGTTTCGCAAATTTCGCGCGGTATTTTTTACGCATTTATGGGAGCAGTTGGTCAGGCTGTTGGCGTTATTTTTTCCAAACAAGCTTTGTCGGGAGGGTTTTCTCCCATATCGGCCACACTCATTCGCGTTGCTGCGGCTACGGTATTGATGTTTTTTGTTGCGCTCATTCGGGGTCGCGTGGGTCATCATATTGCGTCGTTGCGCAATAAACGTGGAATGCTGGGTATTGCTGGGGGAACTGTTTTGGGGCCGGTGATTGGGGTTTCGCTTTCTCTTTATGCACTGCAACACACGCAGGTTGGCATTGCCTCAACTCTTATGGAAATGGCGCCCATTCTGGTTCTGTTGGTGTCGGTGGTATTTTTGAAGGAACGTGTGACTTGGCGTGAGTGGGTGGGAACGTTTGTGGCTTTACTGGGTGCCGGAGCATTGTTTTTATAGTGCGATCTATTTTTTTGCAGTACTTTTCGTAATGCAATTTATTTTTAGTGAGAGCTGCTTTCTGATTCTGAAGCGTTGGAAAGTGTGGCTGGGTTTTGATTGGAAATCAATTTGCCAAAGCGGCGGGTGAGTTCTCGAAAAAATCCTTTGGCACAATCGAAGCGTCTTTGAAAAAAAACAACTTCTTCTTCGGCACCATTTGCTTCCATTCCGGGAAGTGCTTGGATTGGCCCTCGGTATACTATTCCTCCGGCACCTTTCTTATACATTTTTTCTAGGCTGGGTTTGCGTAAGTCACAAGAAAAAACGCTCACAGTTCGCTTATCCTTGTAAATTTCGGTAAACATTCTGACCCAAAAGAGAGTTGACGCAGTGATATGATGTTTTTGTTTTTCGAGCCATACTGCCGTGGCTTCTACAACACGTTCACCAGGTTTTAATGAAGCAAGAAATGTATGACGTGCATGCTCAGGAAGTTGAAGAAGAGTGCGAGGTTCTGCATTGTGAATAACTGCAAAACTTCCCACCATTTCGCCAAGTGTGTTTAAAACGAGAAAGCAGGAACCAGCACGAAGATATTCTTCCGGAAACAAAACGCCATCTCGCTTGAGATATTCTTGTTGCAAACGCTTAAAGTCGTCTGGAGTTGTTGCTTTATGAAAAACGAGTGCACCAGCAGGGGTTATTTTTGCTAATAAATGGGCGACTGCGTTCAGTATGCTTATGACCATGACAAAATCCTCCGCTGGGAGGGAGCAGTTTTAAATTTCGGCCTGCCCCCGGACATTAAGTATAGCCCTACAGGATGTGGAATAACAATTAGTTTGCTTTTAGTTTTTTGTTGTTTGGCTGCGGAAGCTCAAAAAAATGCCACCTGCAATAAGTGCCGCTATTCCAGCTATCTGAACTCTCTGAATTGTTTCGTGAAAGATTAAAATGCCGGCAGGGAGTGGGAGGGCGACTTGTAGAATGTTGATGATTGGAGCCACTATAACGGCTCGTCCTTTTTGAAATGCAAACTGTTGCAAAAACAGCGCTGCCAAGCTGAATGCCAGAAACAGAAGGACAAAAACAAGTGCAGGGGGAAAAGCCAAGGTTTGTGCAAAGCCTTGGGAAAGGCAAAGTGAGAAAAATCCTTTAGAGAATGTGAGTCCCAGGATTGTTGCAATGGATGTTTGTACTGCAAAAACGATGCCTGCACCCTTATATGAAAAAGCGCGACAGAGTAACCCAGAAATAGCCATAAAACCAAGCAATGCGCCCATCCACAGGAGCGACGGTGTGGCTGTGTAAATAGGGACCAGGGTATCTTGGGATAGAGTTGTTTGCGACGGTACAGCCCCGATGCCAACCAATGCTACGCCAGCAATAGCGAAGGCAACGCCAATGGCCTCTCTTGGAGAAATTTTTTCCTTAAGAACGATGCGAGCAGTAATGAGTAGCGTTACAAGTCCAAATCCGTAGAGGGGTTGAATAGCACTCATTTCTGCTTTGCCGAGTGCCAACCAGTTGAGAGCAAGTGCGGAAACAGAGAGCGCAAATCCAAAGATCCAGGTTCTATTTGTGATGAGAGCAACCAGATTTGTTGTGAGCGACTGAGTTTCCATGGGTGGCATGTTGGTGGCCGCGAGTTTTAGCACCACACAGGAAATGCTCATGAGTGATGTTGAGATGAGCATGAGAATAACGGCAACTTGAAAAGATGTCATGGAGTGATCCCGTCGTATGCAATTCAGTGTGTAAATTCAAAGTATCAATTACAGTATTTTGCGACGAGAGACAATTTTTGCTTTCAATTTCCGCGGGCGTGTTCTGTGATTACGTGGTCACACTTTTCTTTTTGATGGAATGCGTTGCGGTTTTGGCTGGTCCAGGTGATAGACCCTCTGCCAAGCCCGGAGATGTACGTTGGTGGTGAAAATGTTTCATCAAAGGAAAAATTGTTGCCGTTATCGGAAATCCAAAGCCGGATTGTTCCACCATTGGAAACCGAAACTTCCGCAAAGAAAGCAAAATCGATTATGTCTAAAGCGAAACTGCGAGGAGAGTTGTCGCCTGGGTTTGGAAAATTTGCTCCTGAGTAGGGAAAATCAATTGCCCATTTGTTTGGAGCAAGAAACACAAAGCTTGTGTCCCGTGACGCAAAAACCTCTGTTGTGAGGGTATCTCCGGTGGCAGTATCGCGGTAGCGAATCCATTGCCCCATGCGCTGAATTGCTGGGTTGATTGCGACAATTTCGGAGTGCAAAATGCGTCGCGACCATGCCTGATTGTACGTGTAAATAGATGCAATGCCGTCTACAAAAAATTCGCAATTGTTGGCATTGAAGTTTGCCATCGGCGAGTTTGCGTTGGTGGAGTTGGCGTATGCGTTGGTGGAGTTGGCGTATGCGTTGGTGGAGTTAAAAAATGCGCCCACAAGCGTAAGCGCTCCTGTGAATGAGCCCAAGAATGCAGCCTGTGAGACCTTGATATTTTGTTTCATAAAAAACCTCCTGTTGGCGGGAGATCCTCCCGTAAGCAAAGTAAACAACTTTTGCGACCGGGTGACAAGGGAAAGCTCGTTTTTATGCCAAAATACCCGCATGGCACTTGTTTTTGTGTGAAATGAATGTTCTTATTACCTATCCTTTATTGAATTTTTTGCATTTTTGTTTCCTTGTATTCTCGTATTTTGATTGGGAGCATCTTGTGGATATTTCTATTGCAACTCCGGCTTTGCTATTTCCCGCGGTTTCTTTACTTATGTTGGCCTACACAAATAAGGCACTTTCGCTTGCAAATCTTATTCGCAGTTTGCATGCGCAATATAAGCAGAGTCACGATGGTGCTGTGGCTTCGCAAATAAAAGGACTTCGTTTTCGTCTTGGGCTCATTCGAAACATGCAGGCACTTGCGGTTGGCAGTATGCTTTCTTGCGTGTTGGCTATGCTGAGTTTTATGTTTGAGTATCAGCTTTTCGGTCGTTACTTGTTTGTGGCAAGTTTGCTGCTGCTTGCCAGTTCGTTGGTGATTACGATTATGGAAATTCAAATGCAAAACAATGCTCTGAATGTTGCGTTGTCGGATATAGAATCTCCCGTACCGCTGCGGCAAGGATAATTTGCATCTTCAATGCCTCTTCAAAAGGTAAATCAGATAAAAACAAACCCGGGTGGGGGCAGATTTTTTCAGTCAAAGCCTCTCCTACAAAACTTCGAAAGTGCATCCCGCAGGGCCATCGCATTTAAAAAAACTTGACAGACAATCGGCCACTTCGACATCCACGCGCACGCGACACGCCTTAGATGTTTATCGCTGTGCAATTGAATTTCTTGCCTTGGCTGTAAAAAAAGAAAAAAAATTCAAGGGCAGCTGGCAAAGGGGGAAGCTGAGATTCGTGATCAATTAAGACAGGCGGCGTTATCTATTCCGTTGAATATCGCCGAAGCATTGGGGAAGGTGGGCGTAAACGATTGCGCATGTTTCTTTGCCATCGCAAGAGGCTCAACGATGGAATGCGGTGCTATTCTCGATTGCATTGAAATTCTGAATCCATGATGCCAAGTAGAAATCGGCAAGAGCAGAAGTGCAAGTTCTCTAACGACAGAAAAATTTTTTGGAGCATGATCAACTCTGACGGGACAATCGTCCCCCCTAAACGTAACGTCCAACACCCAATGAAGATTATTTTCTACACCCCAGTGGCTTCTTGGCGTTTCGCCAAATCGCTTAGATCCAGTGAAAGAACGTAAATAATATCTGGTTTCACTTGTTGTGCTCACGGTTTTAAACACTTCTGTTTCCGGTTTTAAAAACCTCTGTTTCCGCTTTGCCAATGGAAACTAAACCAACCCACTTCGTAAATTGGTCAATAAGAACTCCGCTATGCAGGGAATAACGTCTCACTTTGAGAAAATACGGGAAAAGAGGCAGAAAAAGATGCTGAAGAATTTAGAAAGCTATGGCAAACAACGGAATGATTTTTTCGCGATAGTGTCTAAACTCA
>CAIZES010000138.1 GCA_903932045.1 uncultured Silvanigrella sp.
GGATGATGTCGGCTTGGGCAAGCATGCGGATTAGTTCAGCGCCAGCGGGCCCGATGAAGTCGCGGTTTGCTTTAGCTTCGAGTTCGTTTCTGGCATCGCCGAGAAGGAAGATGGGGGGCATTGGTTGGGCCATGTAAGCAGTTTTCGCTGATGTGTGAAATTTCCGGTGGTTGAGTGCCGTAAATTCCGCCCGAACTTGTGAGCAAAAATGTTTTTGCACCACAATCCACAGCAAAATCCAATGTGCGGCGAGTGCCAGTCACAACAGTATCGATCATTAAAAGTGGATTGTCTGCCGCAAGTTTGGCACTGGCTTCTGTGGCTGCATGAATGAAATGTGTGTACGGGGAAACAGGCAACGAGAAATCCATAACATCGCCTCGCACAAAACTCAGTTCTTTGATGTTTGCCAAATGTGGCATTTGTTCGAGAAATGCTCGGGATTTCGAGTGAGAACTGTGGCTTTTATTTGCAACGAAAAACGATTATTCAAGAAGACAATGGATTCTAAAAGCCACTTTCCGAAAAAACCTGTGCCGCCGGTGATAAAAATATGAGCACCCTGAAGTTCGTTAGTGAGGGAACTCAGGCCGTTTTCAAAAGCGAGGATATCTGCCGGCAACAAATTTGTGTTCATGATCACTGTGAGATTGCCCTATGCCACGCCACAGTTCTTTCTATGGCTCGCTGTGTATCGTATGCCAAACTGAGGCCAAAATCATTTTGAGCTGCAGTGACGTCGGGAACAAATCGTGAGACGTGTGGATAGGTATTTACCGAGCTTCCAATAACAATTTCAGGCATTGGCGCAAAACAATTTGCAACCATGCGCGCTGCATTTTCGATGCACATGGGTTCGGAATTTCCAACGTTGTAAATGCGTCCTGATTTTGCATTTGTGAGAATTGTTAACACCCAAGATGCAAAATCGGCACCATGCATGTAGCTCCGAACTGTTTTTCCATTACCAAGAACGCGTATGGGATTTCCTTTTAAGCTGTCGCGCAGAAAATTGTTAATAGCCCAAGGAGTTTCCAATGATTGATAAGGTCCTACAAACGCAAAAGGACGAACGGTTGTTACTGGAATGTGATTTTGAGTGCGCATGGCGGCGCAAAGCGTTTCTGCAAATCTTTTGGCCTCGGTGTAAGACGCCGCGGGTTCGCTGCAGTTGAGTGTTCCTGGTGTGGACTCTGAAATTCTTTCGAGATCAAGAGATTGTTGGCCATAAATAAGTCCACTGCTCACGTTCAAAAACATCTGAAGTTGCGACAATCTAGAAACAAGTCGCAGAGCATTTGTGGTGCCTTCCGAAATGGCGGACATGATTTCCACAGGATGTGATGCGTGCTCGCGATTATCAGGAGTTGCGGCGGCGTGCACAACCCACGAGGTGTCGCGCGGTAGTTCGCTCATGTAGCGGACGTCATCGCGACGAAGAATGATATCTTTTCTGTTGCAGAGGTGCGGGCACTCTGTAGAAAACCTCTGAATATTTCTGGCAATAAGATGGCATTCTATTCCAAAACCAAAGCCATCATTTAACGTTGCAACCGATTCGGCAATCCACTTGCCCAGAAAGCCTGTGCCTCCTGTGACTACAAGAATGGAATTGCGAAGCGGCGCAAGCTTGGGAAGCTGAAGAGTAAGTGCGGCATTGCAGTCTTGAACAAGGAGATTATTTGCGTGTGACATAGTTGTTCTCCTGGTTTTGTTGTTGGGTCTGTTGTTGCAGCTGGTTTTGTGACTGTTGTTGTTTTTGCTGTTGTGCCAATTCTGATGCGACTTCGAGAATGAGATCTTCTTGTCCACCAACAACTTTGCGGCGGCCGAGTTCGAAAAATATTTGGCGAGCGTCTACGTTGAATTGTGTTGCGATGCGTTTCACAGGCAACGCAAAGCCCGAAAAAACACCGGCCAAACCGCTGACCAAGCTGGCAGATGAAATAACTGGAGTTTGGGGAATAAATGCCTTTTCGGCTGCATCCACTGCATCCAGAAGCTTGAGAAGATCGATGGAAATGGGATGCCCCATACGCTGAAGAACCGCTAGGAGAACTTCAATTTGAGCGTTTCCAGCTCCTGCGCCATAGCCTCTTGCACTGCCATCAAGGTACGACGCGCCCGCGCTTAGCGCAGCCACGCTGTTTGCGATGCCCATTCCAAGGTTATTGTGCGCATGAAAACCAACAGGAATGTTTAATGAGTTTACCAAAATTTTCACGCGATCTGCGACGGCATCAGGGAGAAAGTTTCCCGATGAGTCCATAAAAATCACGGCTTCTGCACCGTAGTTTTCCATTTTTCGCGATTGTTCTAAAAGTTCTTCGGGCGAGATCATGTGGGACATCATAAGCACGCCAAATGCAGTTTTTCCGGCTTCACGAACAAAGCGAATGTGACGTTCGGTGATATCGGCTTCAGTGCAGTGACTTGCAACGCGCACAACGTCAACACCAATATCGAGAGCGCGACGAAGGTCTTTTTCAATTGTGGCAAAGCCTGGAATCACATGAATTCCTAGCTTGCTTTTTTTGAGACAGGCTCGAGCTGCTTTGAGTACCTTTTCGTCGGAGTCCTTTGATTCTCCCAATTGCAGTGAAGAGGCTCCCAGCCCGTTTCCGTGGCCAACCTCTACAATGGGAACTTCAGCGGCATCGAGTGCGGTGCAATAGAGTTCCACTTCTTTAACGCCAAGTTGGTGTGCTGCGGCGTGATTGCCATCGCGGAGAGTAACGTCTGTGATGGTTACTGTTCTCATGGGGGGCCTCGCGTTTGGTTTTACTGTTTGTATATACTCTTTATATATACTGTTTATTTGTACTCAAGTCGTTCTATGGCAAAGTTCTCGGCCATGGAAAGCGCTGCGCAGTTGATGATGTCAAGGTTTCCTGCATACGGTGGCAGATAATCGCCCAATCCTAAAACACGCACAATCACAGCAATGCGTCCGTTTTCAACAATGGGACCCAGAATAACATTGTAACCCGGAACATAAGCTTGAATGGTTTTCACCATGCGTTCCAGTTCGGGTTTGAGTGCGTCGATATTGGGGTTATCCACCTTTGCAAAAACTGTGGTTTGCATGTTGATGCAGGGGTGTGCTGGGTTGAGGTTCAGAATGGCTTTGGTGCGCTGAGCCCCAGAAAAAAGCTTTAAACCCGCTTCGGTGGTGTGAATGTATTCGTCCAAATTCACGCGAGTTCCTGGCCCAGCACTGCGTGAGGCAATGCTTGAAACAACCTCAATATATTCTACGTCTTTTTGGGTTTTTCCAATGACATGTGCAATTGGAATGGATGCCTGACCGCCGCACGTTACCATATTCACATTGTTTTGCTTAAGGCATTCTTCCATATTCACAGCAGGAACGCACATGCCGCCAACCTTTGCCGGGGTAAGATCGATCGCAATTTTTCCCAGTTTTTTAAGAACAGCAGCATGAATGAAATGGTCTTTTGCGGTGGTGGCGTCGAATACGAGATCGCAGCAGTCCGGATTTTCTTCGATGTGAGAAATGCTATTTGAACTTATGGGGACGCCAAGTTTTTGGGCCATTTGCATTCCCTGCGACACAAGATTGCGCCCAATAAAGGCTGTGCACTCAAGGTAATTTGAGCGCATCGACTTAATAAGGAGGTCGGTTCCTATGTTGCCACTTCCCAAAATAGCCACTCGGAGTTTTTTTTGCGGAGGATTCATATGGCAAATCTTTCTTTGGCGGTTTTTTATGTGTCGTGAAGTTAAGCTTTGTGAAGTTCCACTTTGTGAAGTTCCACTCTTTATATACTACCTTCAGATGCCGGTGTCGTGTTTGGCAAAGCAGTTTTCTTCGTATTCTTCGCGACTCAAGAATGGGAACATGTCGTCATACGGACACGAAGCCATTTGCCCCGAGGGGAGTTGCTTCGAGGCGACCCGCGGAATGAGAAGTTGTTCGGGTTGGCACAAAACTTCGCAAATGAGTGGCCCGTTGTGTGTGACGAGTTTTTCAACTCCCAATTCCAAATCGTCTTGACTGCGAATTTGCAGGAAAGGAATTCCGTATGCGGCAGCAAGTTTTTCCAGACTTGGGAACGAAACACCCGATTCTTCACCTTCTCCAATAAACCGGCCACCTTGAAAATTCTTTTGCGTGAGGCGAATGAGCAGATAGCCGTTGTTATTGAGCACCACCGTTTTCACGGGGAGTTTGTTATGAACAATTGTTTGGAACTCTTGAATATTGAATTGAATGGAGCCGTCGCCTGAAATGCAATACACGTTTTGGTTCTGAGCTGCTGCGGCAACGCCAATGGAAGCTGGCGAGTATCCCATTGTAGAGAGTCCGCCTGTGATAATTTGCCGCTGATTTTTTTTGACCTTGAATCCTTGCGCAAAAACATGAAAACAGGAACCCGTGTCGGAAACAAAAATATCGCCTTCTTTTGCTTTATCGGACCACATATTCACAAATGAATAAGAATTGAGTCCGTTTTTGGCAGCGCGATATTCAGGAAGACAAACGGGATAACGTTTTTTCCAGTGTTGTGTTTGTGCAATCCAATTGCTCCGTGCAAAACGGTACTGCCCGAGAGCAGGAGTGAGAGACTCGAGAAATTGTTTGGCGTCGGCAAGTACGGGAATGTGAGGACGTAGAGCGGGCTTTTCAAGCTCCTGAACGTCCAAGTCAACCATAATACGTTTGGCATTGGGAGCAACAGACTCGTAATCGTGACCAACAAGTCCGAGAGCCATGCGGCATCCAATAGTTAATAGGAGATCGCAATTTTGCATTGCAAAATTTGCAGGACGATCGCCATAGCTACCAGGATGTCCAACGTACAATGGATGATCGAACTCAATTAAATCCATACCGAGGCGTGATGTCATCAATGGAATTTGAAAACGCTCAGCGAAGGTGCGCAGATCGTTCACGGCATGAGCGCAACGAACACCTGCTCCAGCCAGAATGAGTGGGCGGCGCGCGGCCTTGATTGCTTCTGCAATTGTGGGCACTTGAGATTTCCAGGAAGCGTTTTCGGGAAATTCTTTTTGAGGAACAAATCCTTCGTACTCTTCAGGATCGAACATGGTTCCTTGAATATCGATGGGAACTTCAATCCAAACGGGTCCGGGGCGTCCGGTGACTGCTAAGTACAATGCTTTTTCGATTTCGTAGCGAACGCGATTGATATCGTTGAGCATGCATGCGTATTTTGTGACACGCGAAAAAATGGGCAGGGTGTTAAAACCTTGCAGCGCAAATTGTCGTGGACTTGTAACGGTTGCCTGCGAAACTTTGGATTGGCCCGCAACAATAACGCAAGGTGCGGAGTCTACAAAGGCTCCCACAACGCCCGTCATGGTGTTGAGCGCTCCTGGCCCCGCTGTTACGTAAGCAGCGCCGAGTTTTCCAGTGTAGCGGCCGTAAGCATCGGCGGCCATGGAGGCAGACTGTTCGTGGTGGCAGCATACAAATTTTTGTTTGCCGTGATTTCGCAGTGCGTCGGTGAGGTGCATGATCATGCCACCCGTGATGAGAAATACAGTTTCACCGCCAGCTTCGTATATTTTGTTTGTAAGATAGTCGGCAACGCGAGTTTTCATGAGATTTTCTCCAGTGCAAATCTAACGTTCCACAATCTTTTTTGTAAACGCATTTATTTGTTCGATTGTGATTTCACGCACATTCTTTTTTTTCAAGTAAGCATGATACCATTCCGCTGTCCATTGCAAACCCTCTGTAAGCGGTAGGCAGGGAGTCCATCCAAGCCCGTGTCGAGCTTTTGAAACGTCTAAGGCAAGCCATTTTGCCTCGTGAACTTCGGTAGGTGTTCCAAATTGAACCGAAATGTTTGCGGTGTTCCAGGTGGAAAAAATACCTTCAACAACGCGTTTTACTGGCCATGCGTCTGATTCGTGAGGACCAAAATTCCATCCTTCGGCAAACTTTGAGCCGTCTGTACTATAAAGTTTTTCGGCCAAACTCAAATAGCCTGACAAGGGTTCGAGCACGTGTTGCCACGGACGAGTGGCCTCGGGGTGGCGTATTTCTAACGTTGTTCGTGATTGTGTTGCACGAACGATGTCTGGCACAAGTCGATCGTCGGCAAAATCGCCGCCACCAATAACATTGCCGGCTCGCGCGCTGGCAATTTGCGCGCAACCGGGAGTGTGAAAAAATGAGCGACGATATGCGCTCACAACAAGCTCGGCGCAGCCCTTAGAGTTTGAATAGGGATCGTGTCCGCCCATGGGCTCATTTTCACGATACCCCCAAACCCACTCTTTGTTTTCGTAGCATTTGTCGGTGGTGATAACCACAACTGCGCGCACCGATGGAGTGTGTCGAACGGCTTCGAGGCAATTTACGGTGCCCATGACGTTGGTGGCGTAAGTTTCTACGGGGATTTTATATGAGAGGCGTACCAGTGGTTGTGCGGCCATGTGCAAAACAATGTCGGGTTGAGCATTCTTCATAGCTTCACTGAGTGCAGGCAAATCACGCACGTCGCCCGTGATAGAACGCATTTTTTCGCCCACCGCTGCCATTTCAAAAAGGCTGGGATTTGTTGGAGGCGGCAAAGAATAGCCGGTTACAGTGGCACCCATTTCTTGGAGCCAAAGGCTGAGCCAGCTGCCTTTAAAACCTGTATGTCCAGTGACAAATACTTTTTTTCCACGCCAAAATTCGCGATTCATAGTTACCACACTTTCCAGGGAGCTTTGCCCGATGCCCACATTTCTTCAAGGAGTTGTTTGTCGCGCAAGGTATCCATGGGTTGCCAAAAACCGCGGTGTTGAAATGCCACCAGGTTTCCATCTTGCGCGAGTTGCTCTACGGGTTCGCGTTCCCAAATGGTTTGGTCGTCTTTTATGTTGTCAATGACCTTGGGATTCAAGACAAAAAAACCGCCGTTAATCCAGGCACCGTCGCCTTTGGGCTTTTCTGCAAATTTCCAAACAACATGATTTTCCATAACGAGCGAACCAAAGCGACCTGGAGGTTGTACAGCCGTTACCGTGGCGGGCTTGCCGTTGCTTTTGTGGAATGCGAGAAGCTCTTTGATATTGACGTCACTCACGCCATCGCCGTAGGTGAAGCAGAAGTCTTCACCGTCTAAATATTTTGCCACGCGCTTGAGGCGTCCACCGGTCATGGTGGCTTCTCCGGTGTCAATAAGGGTGACTTTCCAGGGCTCGTTGTTGTGTTCATGAACGTGCATTTGATTGTGCGACATGTCAAATGTGACGTCGGAGTTGTGCAGAAAATAGTTGGCAAAATATTCCTTAATGACATACTGTTTGTAGCCGCAGCAAATAATGAAGTCGTTAATTCCATAATGGGAATAAAGTTTCATGATGTGCCACAAAACCGGTTTTCCACCCACTTCAATCATGGGCTTGGGTTTTATAACCGACTCTTCGCTAATTCGAGTTCCCAATCCTCCGGCAAGAATGACGCATTTCATATTGGTGTGTTCCTTTTATTGAGTACGTACTCATGTGATTTATTGTGGTGGAAAATTAACCCGTTCTTTTTCAACAACCAGTGGCCGTTTTTGCACTTGTGTATAAATATTGCCTATGTATTCGCCCAAAATTCCCAAGAAAAAAAGCTGAACCGAAGCAAAGAAGAACATTCCCAAAAGAATGGGCGCCATACCCGCCTGAAAGCGATCCCAAAAAATAAGCTTCAGAAGCAAAAATAAAACAGCAAGGGCAAAGCTGATGGCACCCAACACAAACCCACCCAGTGCCGCCATTCGAAGCGGAATTTTGGTGTGATTTGTAATACCCAGCATAGCGATGTCATAAAGTGTATAAAAATTGTTTTTTGTGATGCCGCGTTTCCGTGTGGGTTGATAAAACTCTACAATAGCAAATTCAAATCCGATGTCGGAAATGAGCCCGCGGAAGTAGGGGTAGGGGTCGTCGATGTCTTTTAGAATTTCGATAATGCGTTTGTCGTACAGGCCCGTGCCCGTATAATTTTTGGTGAGATCAATATCGGCCAAGCGGTTGATGAATCCATAAAAAAGCTTGCGCGCCAAAAACATCAGAGGGGTTTCTTCGGAATTCGTTTTTACGGCTTTCACAATTTTGAACCCGGCTTCCCATTTTGCAATAAATTGCGGAATGAGGTTTGGCGGATCTTGTAAATCGGAGGCCATTAAAATGGTGGCGTCACCCGATCCTTGCAGTGTGCCATGATAGGGGGAACGGATGTGACCAAAATTGCGACTGTTCACAATAAGGCGCACATTATTGTGCTCACGAATAATGTCTTTTACCAGCGCCACGGTGGCATCGGTTGAGGAATTGTCAATAAAAATATGTTCGTAGGTGTGCTGTGGCAACTTAGCAAATTCAGCCTGAATGCGAGAGTGGAGTTCGCGAACATTGTCTTGTTCATTGTAGCAAGGGGTTACAATCGAAAAATGTGCCACAAAAAATTCCTTCCGTGTTCATCTGTTTTAGTGCTGCCAAAGCCTTCCGCTTGTTTGCTCCATTGCCACATTTTTATTCCCAAGCATCGATATGAACTCTGTCGGCAGAAATACCGTGTGTGTTTACAAGTTCTTCCGAAAACGTTTTGATCATAGCCTGCGGACCGCTTAAATAATATTGACCCATTGTTGGGTTGGGCAGACGAGTCATGATGTCTTTGAGATTGAGTTTTCCGACAATGGCATCTTTTTGTTCTATGCCGGGCTCTGCGCTTGTTTCTTCTGAATAAAAATGCGTGGACAAATTTTTGATTTGTTGTGCGCACTTTTCAATCAACGAACGATAAATAAAGGCGCTAGGCTGGCGCACCGCATAAAACACATGAATGGGATTTTGGTGTTTTTCCGGTGCAATAGCTGCTTCTTCCAAGTAGGAACAAAAAGGTGTGATTCCCGTTCCGCCGGCAATGAGAATAATTTCGTCTGAGTTGTGTTGTGGAGTGACTACGAGTTCGCCATAGGGCCCTTTGAGAGCCAAATGTTGGCCTTCTTGAACCTCGTTTAAAATGCGATTTGTGTATTGCCCCTGGCGTCCAATTGTGAGGCGAATTTCTTGCTTGTTGGACGGAGCTGAAGCAATGGAAAATGCGCGGCTTTCGGGCCAGTGGCTTGAAGGATCGTATTCTTCAAGTGTGAGATGCACAAATTGCCCCGGTTTAAATTTCGGAAAGCGTCCTGTTGGTGCAAGCACAAACGTCGACAAATTGCTATTGTGCCGTATAATGGATTTGACGTTTGCCGAAAAGTGAATAGGGAAGGCCATTAGCCTTTCTCCTTCATAAAGTTGTCGAAGGTTGCAATAACGTAATCTGCCATTTCGGCTGTGAGACCCGGATACACGCCAATGAAAAACGTGTTTGTTGTGATGATATCTGTGTTTGTCAGGGCCTCAGCAACGCGGTGATTCATTTCCAAATAAGCAGGATGGCGTAGCAAATTGCCGCAGAATAAATTGCGCGTTTCAATTTTTGCGTTTTCAAGTGCCATAACCAAATCGTGGCGCGAGAATTTTGCCGTGGGCTTTACGGTAATGACGTAACCAAACCAGGAAGGGTCGGCCTTGGGTATTGCGCGGTGTAGCACAAGTGAGTGTTCGTAGCGTTTAAGAGCTCCGCCAATGCGCGCATGATTGCGTTTGCGCGCGTCAATAAATTCGTCAACTTTTGCAAGCTGAGCAACACCAATGGCCGCCTGCATGTCGGTGACCTTAAGATTGTATCCAATGTGGCTGTACACATATTTGTGATCGTAGCCGAATGGCAGCGTGCCAAATTGTTGCGAAAAGCGCTTACCGCAGGTGTTGTTTTCGCCGCCGTTGCAATAGCAGTCGCGACCCCAATCGCGCATGGAACGTGCTGCTCGGGCTAAGGTTTCGTCGGATGTTGCAACGCACCCGCCTTCGCCCATGGTGATGTGGTGAGCGGGATAAAAACTAAAAGTGCTGAGGTGGCCAAAGGTGCCTGTGAGTTGGTTGTTGTAGCGTGAACCCAGCGCGTCGCAGTTGTCTTCCACGAGCCAAATTCCTTTGCGGTCGCACAGTTCGCGAAGTTCGCTGAGAGCATAGGGAACACCCATTGTGTGGGCAATCATGACGGCTTTGGTTTTTGGTGAAATAGCACGTTCAATGCTTTCAAGCGTTGGAACATACGTGCCCAATTCGACGTCAACAAATACAGGAACAGCTTGGTTTTGGATAATGGGATTTACTGTTGTGGGAAAGCCCGCTGCGGCGGTAATGACTTCGTCGCCAGGGCGAATGCGTTTGTCTTTGAGCGTGGGAGACGTGAGTGCCGAAAAGGCAACAAGGTTTGCCGAGGAGCCCGAGTTTACAAGAAGGGCATAGTCGGTGCCTAAATATTCGGCAAATCCGGCCTCAAATTCTTCGGAAAATCGGCCTGCGGTGAGCCAGAAATCGAGGGAAGAATCCACAAGGTGAGTGAGTTCTTGAGCGTTGTAGTGCCGGCCAGCATAACGAACTGGCGATTTTCCGGGCTCAAATGGAGTTTGTTCAGCAACTGTGGCGCTGTGGTATTCACCAACAAGTTCTAAAATTTGTTTTCGAAGTGCCTCTTTTTTGGTCAAATTAAGTTTATTCATTGCTTGTGTCTCGCTATTTGCATGGTTGAGAACCTCCTTATAGGCAAAAGTTTGTTTCAGTGCAAATGGCGGCCAAACCTTTTACAGGGAAGAATCTGAAACACGTTTTAGCGACACCCACTCGCCATTTATGAACATCGCAGTTTCTTGGATGGGCTCCCACGAAAGTTCTGGAATGTTGAGGCGCGATAGTTTCCACACGGTGTCGCCGTTTCGGATTGCAGACACAGATTTTGGATGAATGAGCCAGCCGCTTCCTTGAAGATTTGCCAAAAAGTAATCTAAGGAGGGAACGCACACCCCAAGGTGATGAAGTCCTGAACCCCGTTTTTCCAGTGCCCTGCGGTATGGTCCCGATGTTGAACCTAAATTCCCGATGCTGTAGGCACTGTGACACGATGTCTCTTTTAATTTAGTCCAC
>CAIZES010000139.1 GCA_903932045.1 uncultured Silvanigrella sp.
AGAAGTGATCGCCCCATGTCAAGCCTGTTTTAGATAAGACAGCCGTGGTGTCTAATGGGATGTATTTCCAATAAATATTAGTATGTTATTTCTTTAGGGCTGATTCCAGCTTTTGTATCAACTGCTGTGCTTCGCTTTGAGTTGCACCCTTACTGAGCAATGATGCCACGCTAAATGTTGTAGCGGTGTCCACAACGGCCCACCGACTGGAACTGTCCTTTTTGAGAAGAACTTGTCTTGAAGGCATCATTGTTGTGCTTGCAATCTCGGTAATTTGGCACAACGACCATGTGTTCACAACAGCGACGGTGTTGCTGTATGGGTTGAACTTTGCAGAGAGGACTTTGTACACAGCCTCTTGTTCTGCGTTTGGCGCGGTTCCAGTCGCGGTTCCAGTCGCGGTTCCAGTCGCGGTTCCAGTCGCGGCAATTCTGGTTTCAATTTTTTCGAGCAAAAGTTCGGAAGTTGTGGGAGGAACGCCAGCACTTTCCAGCTCGCGTACGTCAACGGAGTCGAGTTTGTCTTTTACAATCTTCCAAACATTGTTGGTGTTGCGCAAAATGACAAATTGGGGAGGGTTGAGTTCGGCGCTTAGGGTTAAAGTTTGAATTCGCGCAAGCGCCCATTCGTCGATGGCAGCGATTTTGTTGGAATACGGATTATAGTTGGCTGAGAGAACTGAGTAAATGGCGTTCTGAGTTTCGTTTTCAGGACTGCTTGTTTGTGATGAAACAGTGCCGTTGTAGTTTCGCGATTTGCAGCCTATGAAAGTAGCTGATGCGAAAAATATTGCGGCAAGAATTGTGGCTTTCGTGGGTGACGACCTCGAGATTATTTTGAAATGTGCAGTCATAATATTCTCCAATTTTTTTCGAAACGATAGTTCGGACCTCGTTTTATTTTGGCACAAATCGCGTGGTCAAAATAGGATGAGGCAACGCTTGTTGTGTTGTGTCGTCAAGAACTCGACACTGAAAATGCTGGGGAGGAATGGATTATGGGTATGGCAAAACAGATTAAGGGCAGGGATTTTGCGCTTGAGGAGGTGGATCGTTGGTTTCTAGGCTGCTGCTCGGCCCTCCTGTGGCCGCTGAAACGGTGCTCTTGGCGGTTCTTCGTGGAAGGTTGCCAACGGAGGCTCCTCCTGACGTGAGTTTGTCGTCCACAGCGTGGAGTGATGCCAAAGGAAAATAGCCTTTGTAGAGAAGCATGGAGCCACTGTCGCCCTCTTTAAGTTGGATTTTTTGAGGAAATCTCGGGCTGAAAATTCTGAAAAAGACGTCATGGAGTGAGGTGTCAATTCCATCTGGTGCTGCTATGTTTGGGACGCTCTTAAATTGTGTTGAGGAAATTAAGAACACATTTTGAGATTGTGATCTGAAAATGTCGTTCACAAAGTTGGTAAATTTGTTTGCGTCGCCCGTCCAAGTCAGATCTTGGGATAGCCAACGACGAGAGCTGTTTGAAGCAGAGTCGGAGCTGGTTCTGGAATCGTAACCCCTTTTTTGAGCGAATTGAGCAAGAGTTATTCGTCCAATACTGCCGTCGGGATTGAAATAGGTTTCAGCAATTTCGTTTTCTATGATGGAATCCAGCAATGGCAAAAATGGGCAAAACCCAGTTGCATCTTGTGTTGATAGGTTTGGAATGGGATTTGTTGTTTTCCATGTGTCGTCGGAGCGGCACCAACGTACCAAATCCACTAAATGAGCGGAACGTTGAAATCGGAATGACATTTGTGCGTCCATAAGGCTTTTTTGCATCTCAATTTCATTACTGGGACGATTTTTGGGGGAATAGGAAGAGCGGTTAGACTGTGTGAACATACTCCAAATGTCTGAAACTTGCGTTTTTCCAGCCAGTCTTTGGTTGAGATCATTTTTAGTTAGAGTCACGGGCATGGCAATAAGCTCAAATGGAGAAAAGCAAAATTCGGTGTTGGCTTGTGTCATTGAATTCTGCTTGAGTTGCAATTTTTGCGCCCATTCTTTTCGTTGGTCTTGATCGTCAAACCGTGAGGGATCGCTATCGATACGGCAAACCGAGGTTTCGGGAAAATCGAAAACCTTGTTGGCTTTTAAAATGTAAGCGCCAAGCGCAGGATTTTGTGATGTGTTTCCTGCTATATTTTTGATTGACGTGCTGCGTTGTGCAAACGGATCGGTAATTTCAAAAGAATCAAAAAAAGTTCCATTTGTGTCAACAAGACTGAGTTTGGGATTTTGAGCAGGAGTATCGGAGTGAGCCACCGACAGTGGTGTGCAGTGTGCCGCCGTCCAAATGAGAAGATTTACGGAATTATCGGTAACCGATTGGACGTCGGCAAATGCGGTGCACACGTGATCGGAATACTCCAGCATCCCCGACAACGTGTAATTTGGAGAACTTCCAAAGGAATGGAGGCAGTTGCTGGATGTTTGTGATGGAGCACAGCTCACCATGATTGCGGACAGGAGCGAGAGGCGTAATAAGGTGCTCATGTGCTTTCTCCGTTTTTCAAATCAAAAAACTAGTGCATATACCTCTTCATCGGCATATTTTTGAAAAACTTGAATCAATGTTACTTTTCAGTGATTTCTTCACCCAGTAACTTTTCAGTGAAAACTTCACCCCCCATGTAAAATCAGAGGCTTCCGATACTTGGAGGCGG
>CAIZES010000140.1 GCA_903932045.1 uncultured Silvanigrella sp.
CTCCGGAAGCATTCCCGCCTCCAGCACCTTGCTCGTCCTGATTGTCGATACGACCATCAGAAACAGCATTTAGAAGGGCGTCAACCTCACTTTGACTCAACACCTGTTCCATGCGTTACTCCACCAAAAATTCTGTAAAGTAGAGCGACTTAACGGGATGCTCATTAACTGTATTAATTGTATTCAGAATATTCTTTCGCAGCTCTTCGCGCCCCTTAACTGTTAGAAGATCATTCTTTGGAGTGCTTCCCACTCTACTGATGATGATATCTCGATACTGCGGAGTTCTGGCCTCGAGTTCCTTTTGGACGTCCGCTTCTCCCACGTACTCAATAGCAAGAGAAAGACGAACGAATCCTCTATTCAGATCCGGGCCTCCAACGTTCAGCTCCATCTTGGGAATCGAAAAAATAGCTCCAAGAACTTTCTGAGAACTTCCAGAGGCCTTTTGCGTATCCTTTGAACTATCCTTTTTTTCTTCTTTGCCACCGTGAGCATCGGTTTTGCTTTCAGTTCCACCACCATGCTCATCTTTGTTGGCAGCCTTGGATCCCGCACCATGTTCATCAGCTTTTCCATCCGGCTTTTCACCATGTTGTCCAGGTGCAGCATGCGGATCTTTTACGGACGTCAAATGGTCTTCTAGGTTAGATTTCGCGGAAAAAGTTTTGTATGCAAAAAATCCTCCTACTGAAAGCATAACCAAAAGTATACCTGCAACACCTGCCAATATTGTTGTTTTCGATCGTAAAGAAGCTTTTCCGGGAGCCTCATTTTCCGAACCTTCCGCACCATCCTTGCCGCCCTTGGCACCCTTTGCATCGCCTTTGCCTTCCTCTTTCTTACCAGCGGCTTCTTTCTTGTCAGCCATAGCTTTGTTGCCTCCGAAACCCGTTGAAAAGTGAAACCAATGTGTTTTCACTTTGATTGTGCCATATTTGCTTGAGCAGTTTTTGCCGTTTTTGTTAAAGACGTGTCGGAAAAAATTGCACGCCTCAATTCCCCAAAGAGCAACAACCCACGAAAACAACAACCCTTTGCTTCCCTAAGCGCATTCGTACAGCGCCTAAAATGTGTGTCGAAATTTTGATGATGGGAAAATATCGCCAGATTGAGAATTTTTGACCGTCAAAATTTATGCACATAGGAATAAAAGTGCCGAACATTTTTTATCCAAATCAAAAACAATAGTGGAAAGAGAACAAAAAAGCACCAAAACACACGAGGCTTTCACATGCTTGGATATCGGTTTACAGCATTTCACAAAACCTTGCAGGCAGCAGTGCAAGCCGTAATTCTCACTCACCTCAAAACAGGCTATCGAAAGAGTTTTTATCTTTTGCTGTTACTTGCATTATTCGAATCCAATGCACTGGGAATTGATTTTAAAATTGATCTCCCGCCAGACATGGGAGTGCGCGAAACAGCCAGCAAACAAGTTACACAAAATGGCGCTGATTTTCCGGATGATTTGGGAATAGAAACATTTTCTTCCCACTCAGAAGCAAACAACGACACCAAGGACGCACCAACAGATTCTGAAATGAGACATGAGAATTCAACTTCCAATAACGTACAAGAGCTGAAAACAGCGCCCTTCGTTCAGCACTCTCTAAAAGGCAACGACGCCAGTTTTCCCACTCCCCGTTGTTTAGCTGAACGCGTCAAATTTTGGGAGTCAATTTATCGAGACGTAGACGTTGACACGATAGTTTTGCACGATCGCGAGGATCTGAGTCGCATCTACGGTGTTGCCCGAATGGCATCGAGCGCCGTTGCACGCAGCAGTGCAGCGGATGTTTATCGTAACTACTATTCCAATAAACTGCGCGAACTTGCTTCACTCTACGATCGTCCAGCCGAATGGGACAGCACCCATCGCGACTTAGCGCGTCATTTTCCCGGAAAACTTCTGGTACCGGACGTGCTTCTGAGAGCAAGCAAAAATATTCGCATTCAATCGGGCCTGAAGAAACATTTCGAAAACGGAATTCAACGCTCACTCTCGATTATAGGAACAGTGCACAACGTGGTTTCCTCGCAGGGAATCCCCGAAGATATTATCATACTTCCACACGTTGAAAGTGGATACAATACACGCGCTGTTTCAAAAGTTGGAGCTGTTGGACTGTGGCAAATTATGCCAGACACAATGCGCCTACTCATGGGAAGAGGATCTGCAAGCCGACGCACCGAGGTCTACTCATCAACAGTTGCCGCAGCCAAGTTGCTCAGACAAAATTACGCACAAACAAAAAGCTGGCCTCTCGCTCTTACGGCATACAATCATGGGTTAAACGGCGTTATGAAAGCCGTTCGTCAAACCAGTTCGCACGATCTTTGTACGATTATCGAAAAATACGAATCGCCATCGTTTCGTTTTGCATCCAGCAACTTCTACGCTCAATTTCTTGCAGCAAGAAATGTTGCTCTCCCACGCTACGCAGAAATTATTAAAAAGGGAACAGGGCCACGCATTTTGAAGCCTTTACTCGCGCGCCGTTTAGGAACAGGATTTTAAAAGTGAAAATATGCCCAAAAGTGAGGATAGTAAGATGGATAACATCATGCAAACACGACTTATAGAAGCAAGCCAAACAGCCCGAAAGTGCGTTCATGACGCAAACAACGCTCTGTTTGTTGCAAAAGGTTTTACACAAGAAATTGGATACATTATTGAGGGTAAAGAATATCTCAAGCCCGATTTCAACAAAGAAGACCTTGCCAACATGCTCGAAAAAATTACTGCAAACATAGATAAAATTGGGAACCATCTTAAAGCTCTCGGAAAATTTGCGCGTGAAGATATCTTTGAAATCACTGCCACTCAGAACGACCTTAAAAAATAATATGAAGCCGTAGACCGGTTCGGTGGCCGTCGACTTCTGTCGCCCCTCTGTGGAGGGAAAGTGATGGGATAAAAAGACGGGCATGCAAAGGCAGGAGTTCAAAAGGAAGGCGTAAACGTTTTTGGAAGGCGAAGACGAGATCCGAACGAGCCCGCTTCGGGAATCCTTATTTTTTTGGCTTCCTGTCTCGGGTGTTAGCACCGCTCAAATGCTGTTGCAAGAGCTATTTTGCAAATTTACCAATAATATTATTGGCCAACAAGTCAGCGACAAACTAAAATAATGATTGATTTTGAGAGGTTTCACGCATTACCACGCCGTTATAAATGTTATTTAGCGATCAGAAGTTTTTTTTAATTCAAAAATTGATTCGAAGGCTCATTCAAAAACCCGTTTCAAAATTTGTTCGACAACTAAAATTCGGGCCAAGTTCTTGCTCCCACAGAGACTTCTCGCGTTGCGTTAAGTATAACAGCGGTAACGGAGTCACCGTTCACTTCTACAATTCGAGCCTTCGCCGCGCTAACAGGATCCACATCATCTTCTTCAAATTTCACAATGCCACCCGCAGGCATAAAGAGTTCGATGTCTTCCCCAGGAGACGCACTTCCATCGCTACGTTCAAGAACCACAAAATGACCAGGCATTGCAACACCGCGAAAAGGGCCAGAAACTGCTAAAACTTCGGCCTTTATGTTTGCAACACGAGGCGCAGCGGCAGGATCAATAATCTGATGAATATTCTTAAACGGAATCAAAAGATCCGATTCCATAACGCCGGTGGTTGTTTCCTCAACCAAAAGAGAAACAAGGCCAGACTTATGAACTTTTACCACTCCAACAACGCCAGTATACATATAGAAATCCGGATCAAAGGCGCTCTCCCCATTTGGATTAGGGCCTCGTTCCGTTTTTCGAATTGCCAAAAATCTTTCACCAGAGTGCGATTGATGATCGGTTTCTGCATACGTAACCTGCCCAAGATTGGTTATAATTCCAGCATCGCCTTTTCGAACAACAGTTCCAACGGAATCGGGTGTTGAGTTGGAAAGAAATCCTGGAACAAGAACAGTTACGCTTCCAGCAGGAAATGCCGAACCAAAAGCAGAAATAGAGGGGTCGGTTCCTAGCTGCCGAGGATCAATAAAAAGTCCATCTTCATCGTTTCTACCGTCGGCGACGCCTTTTCCCACGCGCGTCACAAAAAGTGCATTTGCAGCCACTGGTGTTGCTTTGCCAATATCGCGCACAGCAAGAACTGGCGGACTGCTTCCGTCACTTGAGTCAAACACCAATTTTTGTCCGGGGAAAATAAGATGTGGACTGTTAATTTGTGGATTCAACACCCATAGTTTAGGCCACCAACCAGAATCATCTAAAAGCTGGTCGGCAATATCCCAAAGTGTGTCACCGGGCTGAACGATATATTCTTTTGGAGCGTCTTCGGGGGCAAGATTTTTGAGTTTCGCCGCTGCGGCTTTCCAATAAACAATTTCTTCTGGTGTTAATTGAGTAACTCCATGCTTTATTTTCTCTTTCTTGACGGGTTCCGCAACGGGTGGGACTTCTGGGCTAGCAGACGAACTCGAGTTAGCAACAGGAAGACCATTCATAGGAGGCAAAGCGTTTGCTGGAGGCGCAGAATGAGACAAATCTGCAACGTTTCCCGTTAACGATCCGGAGCCTGGGGTTGGTGCAGCATTTGCGGTTAACAAGGCGTTGGTGGACGGTGCTACAGGGTTTTTGGGTGCTGTATCATTTTTAGGGGCCAAACTATTAGCAGCACCGGGAACCTTGCTTGGCGCATCGGCATTAAACTGCGAATTATTAAGTCCATCAAGGCTTCCTGCGCCCGAAGCGTTGGCTGTCATATTGCCTGCAGAATTTGATGCCGCACTTCCAGCAGGGTTGCCCGCCATATTTCCCATCTCATCAGAAGCAATCCCCTGTCCTACATCGCCTGAGCAGGGTCATTATATTTTCCCCCTCTCCGGCCCGCAGAGCGGGAGGGAGAGGGACGGGGTGAGGTAGGGGTAATTCATTGTGC
>CAIZES010000141.1 GCA_903932045.1 uncultured Silvanigrella sp.
ACGAACTACTTTTATCTTCACTTCGGCTTTTTTTTCTTTCTTCACTTTTTTTTCTGGTTTTGCTGCAGACGTTTTCGAGATTGCTGGTTTACGAGCAGTGGCAATTCTTTTTACAGGTTGTTTGGCTGTCGTTTTTGCCGGAATACTTTTTTCGTTCATTCGTTTTTCTCCTCTATTTTGGTCTGGCGCGTTGAGTATATACGGTATATTCTACAAACTGAATTGTAATATTTGAACGAGCAAATGTATGGAACTGATTTTATGGCGACATGCTGAAGCAATTGACGGCTTTCCTGAACAGGGGCGTCCTTTGACAAAAAAAGGTCTTAAACAAGCTGAGTTAATGGCATCTTTTTTGACTCCTCAATTACCATCCGATACCCGAATACTTGTCAGTCCTGCGTTGCGAGCTCAACAAACTGCACGAGCCCTAACTAAAAAATTCACCACAGAACCCGCCATTAATGTGCATGCTACCCCGCAAGCCGTAATTAACGCAGTCGGATGGCCTTTGGCTACGCGAACCACTTTGCTAGTTGGGCACCAGCCCTGGATTGGCGAATTAGCTGCACTACTGCTTTCAGGGAAACCTGATAGTTGGAATGTCAAAAAGGGTGCTATTTGGTGGTTTTCGCAGCGTACGAAGGAAGGAGGACACCTCACTAGTTTGCGTCTCGTTATTTCACCCGATTACCTTTGATTTTCTACTCCGGAGGGTTTTATGTTTGAGTCTGCCGAATTAGGTCACAAAATTGACAAAGCAACATACGATGCTGAAGTTCCCCAATTGCGGGAAGCCTTATTAGATGCACAGTTTGATTTAGGCGAAAAAGCCAAGTTTCCCGTCATAATTTTAATTGGGGGACTGGACGGCGCCGGACGTGGCGAAACGGTCAACTTGATCAATGAATGGATGGACCCAAGATTCATCGATACTCACGGCATGGGCGAACCTTCTGATGAAGAAATGGAACGTCCAATGATGTGGCGTTTTTGGCGTGCGCTCCCGCCAAAAGGCAGGATCGGTGTTTTTTTGGGCTCTTGGTACACATGGCCCATCCTTAATCGCGCAAGAGGTTTAATTAATTCCGCAGAACTTGTACAAAGTCTGGAGCGCGCAAAACGTCTTGAAAAAATGCTGACTGACGAAGGTGCGCTGTTAATTAAATTTTGGCTGCATTTATCTAAAGTCAAGCAAGAAAAGCGTCTAAAAACACTCGAAAGCAATCCAAAAACTCGTTGGCGTGTTACCAAGCGTGATTGGGATAATTTCAAACGCTACGATAAGTTTGTCACCATTCATGAGACTGTTATCCGGCATACAAGCACAGCCGAGGCGCCCTGGATAGTTGTTGAAGGCGCTGATTTTCGATATCGAAGTCTGACAATTGGTAAAGTTATTCTTGAGTCTTTACGCAAGCGACTCGCTGAAGTTGATAAGAAAAAAGATCCTCACATTCGAGCTGCGCCGTTGTTGCCCCCTATTGATAGTTTGAGCATTCTAAAAACGCTCGACCTTACTCAAAAGCTGGATAAGAAGAAATTTTCAACTTCGCTCGAAAAATATCAGGGTAAACTTGCTTTGCTAACCCGAGATCCTAAGTTTAAAGAAATTACAGTGATTGCTGTATTTGAGGGTAACGATGCTGCTGG
>CAIZES010000142.1 GCA_903932045.1 uncultured Silvanigrella sp.
GCATTCAAAATCGGGAATTTTATGTGCAATTGACGACGATGTTGTTGTGGAGAAAGCAAAATCCGAAAAGCGCACACGTGCAGAGTGTGCAATGGAACGCTTGGTTCATAGTTTGAATGGCGCCGTTGTTGCAATTGGAAACGCTCCTACTGCGTTGCGATTTATTATTGCACTTACGCGTGCAGGAAAGGTAAAACCAGCTCTTGTTATTGGAATGCCTGTTGGTTTTGTTGATGCGGCCGAATCAAAAGAGGAGCTTGTTGCAAGTGGTATTCCCTATATCACAATTTCGGGTCCGCGTGGCGGAAGTCCGCTGGCTGCAGCAACCGTGAATGCTCTGGCTCGTTCCCTTTCAAAGGAGCCTGAAACTCTTTCATGATTTCAGAGCAAACTTCTTTCTCACAACTTCGCGGTGGATTTACCACTGGAACTTGCGCTGCAGCAGCAGCAAAAGCTGCCTTATTGTTGCTTGCTGGAAATACAAATACAACTTCCGTGGATGTCAATCTGCCCGATGGTTCTAGCGCGTGTTTTTCAATTGAGGAATGCGTTGTTCTGGGAATAAATCGAGCAAGGGCTTCTGTGCAAAAAAACTCGGGTGATGATCCCGATATCACCAACAAAATGTTCGTTGTTGTTGATGTAGAAGTTTCTTCCAAACCCGGAAATGTTGTTTTTGTTGGTGGCGATGGTGTTGGAAAAGTTACAAAACCGGGGTTGCAAATTCCCGTTGGGGAGCCTGCAATTAATCCGGGGCCTAGAATTCTAATTGAACAAGCCGTTCGTTCGGTGGAGCCTCATCGTGAGGTTATTGTTACGATTTCTATTCCTGGAGGAAAAGAGCGAGCAGCGCATACTTTTAATCCTAAATTGGGAATTGAAGGCGGACTTTCTGTTTTGGGAACCAGTGGGCGCATTGTGCCGCGTTCGCAAGAGGCATGGTTTCGTTCGCTGCTTCCTCAACTGGATGTGGCTAAGGCGCTTGGGCACGAAACTATTTTTGTGACGCCTGGTTCTTTTGGATTAGCACTTCGAAAATATTTTCCGGAAGTGTGTGACGAAGTCGTTGTTCATGCTGGAAATTTTATAGGTGATATTCTTTTAGAATGCGCAAAAAGAGAGTTTAAACACGTTATTCTTGCTGGGCACTCGGGGAAATTAGTAAAAATTGCGGCTGGAATATGGAACACTCACAGCGGTGTCGGTGACGCTCGGCTCGAAACAATTGCAGCACATGCAGCGGTGTGTGGTGCTTCGCCTAAGGCTGTATTTGATATTTTGAATGCACCAACAACAGAGGCTGCCGCAAGTTTTATTGATGCAGAATGTCTTTCTGGCGTATGGCATTCGTTGGCTCAAAAGGCTGCCGAACGTGCTAGTGACTATTCAAAAATTCGGGTGAGTTCGGTTTTTACAGCCTATGGTGATCGTGTGTTGGGGTGGAGTCGAAGTTTGGCGTCTGTTTTCGAAAATTCGAAGAAGGAAGCTCGGATTTCGGTGGTTGGGCTTGGGCCCGGAGCTTCTGAATGGCTGTCTCCCGCGGCATGGCGTGTTATTTATGCTGCAGATGCAATTATCGGCGGCAAACGACAGCTAGAACAGGTTGCTTCGCTCGGTAAAAAAAACGTTCCTGTGACATCCGATTTAAACGCTCTTTCGCAGGCAATTCGAAACTTACTCAGCGGTTGTACTGATGACGTGAATACCGTTGGCGGACCCAATTGCGAAGTGAACTGTGAAGTGAACTATGAAGTGAACTGTGAAGTGAACTGTGAAGATAGTGTTGCTGTTGGACGTGGTAAAAATATTGTTGTGTTGGCATCGGGCGATCCCACTTGCTACGGCATTCTCGAGTTTTTGATGCGAGAGTTCCCTGAATCCGTTGCACAAGTTGTTCCAGCTGTGAGTTCCTTTCAGATGGCCTTGGCGCGTCTCAAATTGTCTTGGGGGAATGTTGCTTTTGCAAGTGCTCACGGCCGAAGTGTTGAGAATGTTGTGAATGCTCTTCAAAATGAGAAAGCGGTTCTCACGCTAACAGACGCAAATGCAAGTCCGATTGTCATTGCAAAAAACATATGCATACATTTTCCTGGTGTCGATTTTCGTTTTGTTGTGATGGAGCGTCTTGGATACTGCGATGAAAAAATAACAACTTTGTTAGCGAAAGATCTCGGTTATCAGGTTTTTGATAGTTTGTCTGTAATGTACATTGAAAAACAAACTGGAGGTGTTGCATGACACACGTTCCTCCTGGCTTACCCGACTCTGCTTTTTTTCGTGGTGAAGTGCCCATGACAAAACAGGAAATTCGTGCAATTTGTTTTGCAAAGGCGCAAATTCAACAACACCATCGTGTTTTGGATATTGGGGCTGGAACAGGTTCGCTGTCGGTTGAGGCGGCCTTGCTTGCGCATCATGGAGAGGTTGTTGCCATAGAACGAGATCCTGCAGCCTGGCCCGTATTCCGCGAAAATATTCGGCGTTTTGAAGTGAACAATGTGGTTCTTATTGAGGGAGAGGCTCCAGAAGCGCTAGTGGGAATTGGAAAGTTCGATCGTATTCTTATTGGCGGATCTGGCGAGAAACTTGAAAATATAATTGCCTCGCTAAAAGAACTTTGCAATCCTGGAGCATGCATTGTGGCAAACGCAATTTGCTTGGAAACCATTAACAGTCTTCAGCAAGCGTTTCGTGTTTCTCCCTTCGAAGATTGGGATGTTGTCCAAATTCAGGCATCGCGTGGAACCCTGGCCGGCAATAAAATGCGTTTTGTTCCCAATTCACCAACCTGGATTGCAAGCGCGAGGTTCAAATATGAACGGTAAAATTATTGGCGTCGGAATTGGACCCGGTGATCCCGATCTCGTGACACTGCGCGCTATTCATGTTTTGCGTGAAGCGCATGTTGTTGTGGCTCCGCGTGCTCGCGAAGATACCGATAGCTTGGCTCTTCGTATTGCTAAAAACCATATTGGCGATTCGTGTGAAATTCGTGAAGTTTGTTTTCCCATGACAAAAGACGAAAACACACTCAACAGTTCGTGGAAAAATGCAGCGCAAGAAATTCTCACTTTGGCGCAGCACGGAAAAACGGTGGCTTTTATCACCCTCGGTGACGCAATGCTCTACAGCACATGGGGCTATGTGCTTCGTGAAGTTCGTGAGCTAGACCCGCATGTTTCTGTTTCAACAGTTCCAGGCATTACAGCAATGGCGGCTTGCGCAGCGCAAATTGGCGAGCCTTTGGCCGAGGGAGATACACCGCTGCTGGTGTGGCCTGGCAATCCTTCGGCACAAATTCCTTTGAAGAATACAAATTGTGTTTTTATGAAAGCATCGCGACATTTGAAGAAAATTGAATCGATCGTGGAAGCAAATGAGGGAAAATGTGTGGCGCTTCGCAATTGCTGTCTTCCCAATCAAGAAATCACGCACGACCTTTCGATGTGGCAAAATGATACGCAGTATTTTACCACAGTGTTAAGTTGGTGTGCTCGCGGAGAAAAGATGAAATGATTACATTTGTAGGTGCAGGTCCTGGTGATCCTGAGCTTATTACAGTTAAGGGGCGCAAAGCTCTGGAACAAGCGGATGTTGTTGTGTATGCAGGCTCGCTTGTTCCAGAGGATGTTCTCACTTGGACACGTGCCAATTGCGAAAAACACAACAGTGCTTCGCTTTCTCTGGACGAACAAATTTCCATTATGGCGAGTTCTCATGAACTTGGAAAAACGGTGGTGCGTTTGCACACTGGAGATCCTTCTATTTATGGTGCTATTGGCGAACAAATGCGCGAACTCGATGCCAAAGGGATAGCGTATTCCGTGATTCCCGGTGTGAGTTCTTTTTTGGCTGCAGCGGCGGCGCTTCCAATCGAGCTTACGCTTCCGGGCGTTTCACAAACCATAATTTTGACGCGTTGTGCAGGGCGTACGCCGGTTCCTGAAAAGGAAAATATCAAGTCTTTGGCTGCTCACGGCGCAACCATGGTTTTGTTTTTGTCTTCGGGTTTGCTGGAAGAAACAACTCAAGATCTTATGACTCATTACAGTCCACAAACGCCCGCAGCACTTGTTCAGAGAGCAAGTTGGAAAGAGCAAAAAGTTGTTCGCACAACCTTAGAAAAAATCCCCGAAGAAGCGCGTAAGAATAATATCGACCGCACAGCTCTTTTGTTGGTAGGGCAAGCTCTTTCTAATGAGGGTGAGGTTTCCAAACTTTACGATGCGACGTTTGCTCATGGTTATCGCGAGGCAAAAGATGCTTCTGTTTGAGCGTTCCGGAAAAATTGCTGTGATTGCTGTTTCTGAAGACGGCGCGCGTGTGGGGGCTAAGCTTTGTGAAGCACTTTCGCAGGCGAGTCTTTGGACTTCTCAGTTGTTTTCTGTGCCGTCGCAGGAGTATCCAGGAACCTTGAAAGAGTTTGTGGGTACGCTGTGGAGCAATCACGCTGCTCTTATTTTTGTTATGGCCAGCGGAATTGCCGTCCGATCCATTGCACCTTGTGTGAATTCAAAATACTCCGATCCTGCCGTTGTGGTTGTTGATGATGCTGCTCGTTTTGCCATTAGCTTGCTTTCGGGGCACGAAGGAAGTGCCAATCGCTTGGCCGAGGTGGCATCGGAAATTTTGAATGCTTTGCCGGTAATAACAACAGGAACAGAATCACACAAACGTATTATTGCGGGAGTAGGGTGTCGTAGAGGAACATCCTGTGAAGCTATTTTGGAAAGTCTTGATGTTGCGCTCGCAAAAGTAGAAAAAAAACGAACCGACATTTATGCGCTTGCAACTATCGACCTAAAAAGTGACGAATTGGGCATTCACGAAGCCGCGCGGATATTGAATGTTCCCGTGCGTGTTATTCCACGCCCCCGTATTCGCGAACTTCAAAATTCTCTTACCCACAACACATCTTCTTTTGTAGAAGAACAAACCGGAGTTGCCGCCGTATGCGAACCAGCAGCCCTTTTGGCCAGTCATCACAGCTCACTTCTGTTGCCCAAACAAGCTCAGAACGGAGTTACAATAGCGCTCACACAGGACACCTGTGGTGCGTAGGAATTGGACCAGGCGACGTATCTCACATCACACAAGCTGCGGCAGAAGCGCTGCAACAAGCTGATGTTGTTGTTGGCTACAAACGCTATCTTGAATTTCTTGCTCCACTTATTTCTAACAAGGAACAGGTTTCAAGTGGAATGCGACAAGAAGTTGCGCGTGCAAAAGCAGCAATTGACCTTGCGTCGCACGGAAAAAAAGTTGTAATTGTAAGCACGGGCGATGCGGGAATTTACGGAATGGCGGGCTTGGTTCTCGAAATTTTGGGTGACAGAAATGATGTCGATGTCACGGTTTTGCCTGGAGTCACTGCGGCGTCGGCAGCTGCCGCTGCATTGGGTGCGCCTTTGATGAATGATTTTGCAGTGCTGAGTTTAAGCGATTTGCTCACTCCTCGCGATAAAATTGAGCGACGTTTGAATGCTGTTGCAGATGCAGATCTTGTTTTGGCGCTTTACAATCCGCGGAGTCATAAGCGTGTTGAGCCTTTTGAAATGGCTCTTAGAATTTTGCGTGCTGTTCGCCCACACGACACCGTGGTTGGAATTGTGCGAAATGCACTGCGCGAAGGGCAAGAAGTCTGTGTGACAACTTTGGGAGAAATTTCTCCCAGTGCTGTGGATATGATGTCGATTGTTGTGATTGGCAATTCTTATACAAAAATGAGGAACGGTCGCATGCTCACTGTTCGAGGTTATCCCCTAGACGCTGCAGACTTCAAGCAAAATGAATAGCGGCAGGAGGAGTGGTCGGAGTAGGCGATAAGCTTTCAGACGAGCGGGGTAACTGGTATGATATTTGTGTTGGGTGGAACAATTGATGCAAGGTTTATTGTGGAGAGAATTGCTGCGGAAAATGTGCATGTAAAGCTGCACACGCTCACTCAATATGGCGCTTCTCTTGCGTCTGAAAATTCCAAGGCGCAATCGGGTGCACTGAACTCGGAACAAATTGAGCAACAAATTTCCAAGGCATGGGCGGTTGTTGATGCAAGTCATCCTTATGCGGTGAATATATCAAAAGAAGCCATGGATGCTGCAAAAAAGCAGCAAAAACCATATCTGAGGTTCGAACGAAAATCGGTGCTTGCAAATTGTGCGGATGTGTATTTTGCATCCACGCATGAGCAAGCAGCTCAGCTTGCTTGCGAACTTTGCGATTGTGGAAATATTTTTCTAACTATTGGAACACGTGGAATTTCTCCATATATAGCGGCTGCACGTGCCCATGAACGCTCTATTTTTGCGCGTATATTGCCAGTAGGGGAATCACTGCACGCTGCGCGTGAAGTTGGCTTGGAGCCAGGTCAAATTGTAGCAATGCAGGGACCAATAAGTTCGGATATGGAGAAGGCGTTTTTGCGCAATTTTGGCGTCGATGTTTTGGTAACGAAAGATTCTGGCATGGAAGGTGGCGTAGAAGCAAAGCTTGAAGCGGCGCGCAGCGAAGGCGTGAAAGTGGTGGTTGTTGAAAAACCGAAGTTGAATTATCCGTGGCAAACGTCGGATGTGGAAACATTGATGTCACAGGTTCGAAATATTGCGGATCAAAACAAAACGAAGCCATAAAGGAAAGTGCTGTGACTGACTCAGTCAAAGAAAAGCGTCGGGGTTGCGTTCAGGTTTACACAGGAAATGGCAAGGGAAAAACAACTGCAGCGGTTGGACTTGCGGTTCGTGCGGCAGGCGCTGGCTTTCGTGTTTTTTTTATTCAGTTCATAAAAGGGGGCACTCCATCCAATGAGCTTGTGTCTCTTGAAAATTTGGGCATTCGTACATTGCGCACGGCAACTCAGCCCACGGGTTTGTTGCGGGGTGGTGCTACCGAAGACGATCAGCGCGCTGCGCTGGATGGTTTTCGTGCAGCTGAGCAGGCGCTTTTGTCCAAGGATTTCGACCTTGTTATTCTCGATGAATTGAACATTGCTCTTCATTACGGATTGCTTTCAACATCTGAATTTGTTGCGTTGTGCAAGCGTCGCACTCCTCATATTGAAGTGGTGGCTACAGGTCGCAATGCACCTGAAGAGCTTTTGGCAGCCGCTGATCTCATTACGGAAATGAAAGACGTAAGACATCCCTTTCGAGCTGGAATTTCTGCTCGAGAAGGCATTGAATTTTAGAAAACAGTTTTTTGCGACTTTAAAGCACAAGAGGGAAAACACGGTGACGGCACGCATCATAATGATTCAGGGTACAGGATCTCATGCTGGCAAAAGCATATTGGCAGCTGCAATTTGTAGAATTTTTGCCCGTGAAGGTTTGCGTGTTGCTCCGTTCAAAGCACAAAATATGGCGCTCAATTCTTTTGTAACACAAGAGGGTGGCGAAATTGGTCGTGCCCAGGCTTATCAGGCGCGTGCGGCTGGGGTTGAGTCGCATGTTGATATGAATCCGGTGCTTTTAAAACCCAATTCGGATACTGGAAGTCAGGTGATTGTTTTAGGAAAACCCGTGGCCAATATGAAAGTGCGAGAATATCATGCCTATCAAAAGCAAGTGTGGCCAACTGTTACCGATGCTCTCGCAAGACTGCGCTCCAAAAATGATCTGGTTGTTGTTGAAGGAGCTGGAAGCCCCGCGGAAATTAATTTGCGTGGCAATGATATTGTGAATATGGCGATAGCGCTTCATGCGCAAGCTCCAGTGTTGCTTGTGGGTGATATCGATCGCGGTGGTGTTTTTGCGTCGCTGTACGGGACATCGGAATTACTGGCACCGGCCGAAAAAGATCTTATTAAAGGTTTTGTGATTAACAAATTTCGGGGCGATGCCTCGTTGCTAACGCCTGGATTCGAGTTTTTGAAGACTCGCACAGGAATTTCTACTTTGGGTGTGATTCCTTTTCTGAAAGGTTGGAAAGGCGAAGAAGAAGATTCTCTAGGACTTGAGCAACGAACGGAAAAAAAGAATGCGGCCCTTCGGATTTGTGTTGTGCGTCTTCCGTTTCTTTCTAACTATACGGACTTTAATGCGTTAGACTCCGAGGACGATGTTGAAGTTGTTTATGTTGCAAAACCGGAAGAACTTCGCAATGCAGACGCTGTTATTTTGCCGGGAACAAAATCCACCATGGCCGATTTGCAATGGTTGCGTGATAACGAATTTCCGGGGGCTCTTAAAACGTTGCTTAAAAGAGCGGTGCCAATTGTTGGTATTTGTGGTGGATATCAGATGCTCGGGAAAACAATTTCTGATCCTTACGGAGCCGAATCGCAAGCGCAAAAGGTCGATGGCTTGAACTTTGTGAATGTTCATACGGAGTTTTCGAAAACAAAAAGAACAATGCAGGTTACGGGAAGAACTCTGCTGGACGCCATGGGATCTGAGGGTGATTTTATTCGTGGCTATGAAATTCATATGGGACGTACCACTCGGGCACAAGGAGTGCAGGCGTTTTGTTGGATTTCTGAAGTGCTGCGAAATAAAGGCGCTTTGCAAGGAGTTGTCTCTGATGCACTTGTTGAACAGCGAATTGAGGATGGTGCAGTTTCGCCAGATGGACTTGTTGTTGGAACTTACATTCACGGAATTTTTGATGAACCCGTGTTTCGGAGAAATTGGTTGAATACGTTGCGCACAGCGAAAAAACTGCCTTCTTTGGCGGTGAATGAAAATTGTGAGTGCGATATTGATATTCTTGCAAATCATGTCGCAGGCAACATTGATATGGCTGCTATTCGAAATATTATTTTTTAAATTCATCTTCATTTCGCAGTTGAATCTTGGTCGGCCACCATCCAATGCGAAAAGTTTTCCAGGTAATTCTTGAATTGAGGAAGATGTTCTTCCGGAAAATTGTACTTCGTAGTTGCGTTTTCCAAAATTTTGAAGAAACAATTTATCCACATCTGTCTATGGGCTTCTGTTATTTGAAACGGCAAGTGACGGGAGCGCATCCGTGGTTCGCCCCGTTTTTGCTGGTAGAGCGGCGGACCTCCGAAAATTTGGATAAAAAACCAAGCCGACCGCTGTGCAGCAACTCTGGGGTCGTCGCGAAACATCTCTTTGATAGGGGAATTGTGAAGTTCCTGGTAAAAATCATGGATAAGTGCATAAATTTGGTTTTCACCCATGTATGAATATATTTCGTTACTGGGCATAGTGACTTCCGGAAACATGTGACTCCTTTGAAAGTGTAAATCATTTTGCCTGGACCCTGCGCGAAATTGAGACTGTGTGAATTCCGGTGGCCTGTGGAGGATAATAGCTCAACCCGGAGCAATAACCTCCTTATTTAAGGCAGGGAGTTGCATATCTTGTGGCGAGGTCATAGACTGTTCCAAATTATTCTGTTCCACAAAGAGGAGTATGAAGCATGAGACTATGGGATGGTTTCGCGATTTCAATGATGGGTTCTGTTATGAGTTTTGCTTTTGGTGCTTCAGCATTTGCTGCCCAAAAAACGCCAAAGAAAGAGGCTCAGCCTGTTGCTGTAGCAGCCGTTTCTACGCCAAAAGCGAATACAAAGCTTGTTAAGGTTGCCATGACAACTTCAATGGGCGTAATTAAACTCGAGCTCGATCCTGAAAAAGCTCCCCTTACCGTGAAAAACTTTGTTTCCTATGTGAATGCGGGTCAGTACACAAAAACTATTTTTCACAGAGTGATTAACGGCTTCATGATTCAGTGTGGCGGTTTTGACGAAAAAATGAATGAGAAAGCCACTCGTGCTTCTGTTAAGAACGAAGCCAGTAATGGTTTGAAAAACGAACGAGGAACAATTGCTATGGCTCGGACCAGTGATCCGAATTCGGCCACGGCTCAGTTTTTTGTGAATCTTATTGATAACCGTTTTCTAGACTATACTCCCGAAAATCCTGGTTACGCAGTATTTGGTAAAGTTGTTTCGGGAATGGACGTGGTGGATGCTATTGCTCAGGTAAAAACGGGCCAGTTTGGAATGTTTTCTGATGTGCCTGTAAAACCAGTAATTATTGAAAATGTGAAAATTGAGAAGTCATAATAAATTTTGTTAAGGAAATGAGCGATGTCAAAACTCGTTAAGATTGATGTAAAAACAAGTCTTGGAAATTTTGTCTTGGAATTGGATGGCGAAAAGGCCCCTATTACAGTGGATAATTTTGTTGAATATGTTCGCTCGGGCCACTTCGACGGTACAATTGTTCACAGAGTGATACCGGGTTTTGTGATTCAAGGGGGCGGCCACGATGCGTCTATGAATCAAAAGAAAACGCGTTCGCCTATTAAGAATGAATCGTCAAATGGGCTCAAAAACCTTCGCGGGACGATTTCAATGGCGCGCACAAGCGATCCTGATTCGGCAACGTCGCAATTTTTTATCAATCTTCAAAGTAACGAGTCGCTGAATCCTGCTCCAGGAAATGCAGGGTACGCTGTGTTTGGAAAAGTGACAGACGGTATGGATGTCATTGATGGCATTGCAAAGGTGAAAACCGGACGATCCGGTCATCACGGCGACGTTCCTGTGGAGCCTGTGCTTGTGGAAACCATGAAAATTTCTGAGTGATCGCAGGTTTTATTGGAGCATTGTTCGTTGCGTTGGTGTCAATGTTGGATATTTGGGTTGTTGTACGGGGATTTGGGTTCTGCGTTTTTCTCGATGGTGATTTCCGATTCTATGATGTTCATCATAACGTGACCCCAAGCATAGGCATTTTTTGAATCTACCGGTGCGTTTACTGGATAATGTAAGAATCCAGCGCTGACTGGTTTTGCAATTTGTGGTTGAATTGCAAGTAAGCCTCCAGCGAGTTCCAACGGAATATTTTTGAGAGCATTGAGCACAATGAAGCTGACGTTGTTGCAAATGTAAGTGTTGTTAGGGTCGGCGTTTTTTTGAACATTTGTTTGTTGTGTTTTTCCAAACGAGTCTGCTAAAAACTTGAGTGCGGGTCCAATGTGTTCAACAATTTGTTGAGGGTGCCAGGACATTTGAATTGTTCCATTGACACCATTTTTTTCTGGTAAAATGAGTGCTCGCTCTGGCTTTTCATCTACGGGAAACATATTGCCATTTTCGTCGTAGCCAGAAAGCGAGACGGCTCTGTTGATGGCGCCAACTTCAAAACGCAGAACATTATTGAGAGTGCCTCTGCCGCTCATGATTATGAGGTCTGGTTGGAATTGACTTGCTTCGTACAAAACAACTGCCGGAGTAAAGTCCCATAAAATTTCGGTAATAACGGAGCATATTTCGTATGAAATTCCGTTGTATGTGAGTGTGCGTTGCAATGCTCTTGCGGCGAGATCGTCCGGTTGCCCATTCTCTGTTTCGCCCGGGGTCCCTAATGGATTTGCTATTGATTCGCTATCGCGCCATGTTTTGGGATTTCCAAGAGTTGCTGCAACAACTCCAGAGATGTTGGGTTTGCCTACCGAAAACGGACCGAAGCCTTGAATCAAAATTCTTTTTTTGGGGTTTGGGGTTTCGGGCGTTGTAAGAATTGCCGAGGCTTTGACCATGTCTTTTGTAGAACATCCCATTTGTAATCCATGGTTTCTTGCTTCAACATATTTTCTGTAGGTGTCAGCAATTCGAGCATTTCCTTGTGGAGAAAGTGTTGTTTTAATTGTGGATGACATTTGGGGAATAAAATTGCAAGACAGAACAAAGGGTAGCATGAATGCTAAAACAATTTGTGTTGTTGGGATTTTTTTTATCATACGGTCGCCTTGTTTTCGCGAGATAAAAGAGTCTCGGGATCTTGTTGCGTGGAACGGGGTGAACCCAGCCACTTGAAAGCAATTGTTGTGACGTCGTCGCTGAGTTCTGCATCTTTCCAAACGCTCTCTGCTGTTTGTGTGATCAAGTCTTGAATTTCCTGTGGATCTCTCGATTTTTCAAGAATAGTTTTGAGGCGTCGAGAGCTCACTCTGCGCCCACCTTCTCCTTCGTTGTCGAGTAATCCCGATGAAGATAAGAAGAGAATATCTCCTGGTTTGAGATTGGTGCTTTCTACGTTAAAATTGGGTGATTTTCCAAAGCCCAAAGACTGACTTGGTTTAGGAACAATAGTGCGAACATTTCCGCTTTGGGCGTCTATATAGTAGAACGGGGGATGACCTGCATTCAGATACAAAACCTTGCCCTGTTCCAAATCGATACTGATGAATAGCATGGCCATGTAAAGTTCTTCTCTGCCCGCATCAAAAATCACTTTGTTGACTGCGCGAGCCAATCGAACAAGTCTTTCCTCTTCGGTTGGGTTGGAGTTATCATCAACAAAACGAGTGAGTGCGGAGTATACAGCTCCGCTTGCCTGAGCAACCATTAATGCCGATTTTACGCCGTGGCTTGTTGCGTCTCCCATTATAATATCAACACGGTTTTTGTTTGCATGTGTGAGGTATCCGAACCAGTCACCACCGGTAGAACTTGCTGCACGATATTTGCATACAACCTGTGAATTTGGAATTTGTAAACTTTCGGGGATCAAAAATTTCTGAAGCGTTGATGTGATTTGAATTTCATTGGCGCGTTTTGCCTCTGCAATAGAATTGTCGCGGTCATTGATTGCCGAAACAGTGTTTGCAAAGGTTTTTGTTATTGTATTGAGAAGAGAAATATCGTCGGAATGAACTTCACTTGGAATATAGTTGTCGACTGTAAAAAATCCCCATCGTATTTCGTTAAGAGTAACCGGAATAATGAGAGTCCCATTTTTGTGTATATCGTAAAATTCTGTTGAGTTCATTTGTTCGGCCATAGCTTCAAATTTTTGTTTTAATGGCCCGAGTGTGGGATGACTTACCAGTCGACCTTTTGCAACCAGCATGGCCTGTAAGAATGCAGAGCTTTCTTCTGTTTGTTTGTTTTGATGAAGATAGACGTAAACATTTGATGATTCTCGAGTGTGAAGCTCGGATATCATTGCTTTTGCTGCATTTGACATTGCAGTCACAAGTTGATTTGAACTTGAAACATCTTGCACTGCGCTTATTAAGCGTTGCATGAGCTGGCTCGTTTTTTCGAGACGCTGTTCGTTGTGAATTGCGCTTCGCAAAATTGCAAACGCTGTAGACTAGATAACAAATGAAAGTGCTAATACGAATGGGCTGGGCCACACAGAAATCGCTCGGTACTGCATGTTCAATGAAGCCATATCCCACATTGCGGCAAGCATTGTGACGCCGATGACACTGGTGGGGAAACGGATTTCTGTTGGAAACGTTTTGTATTCAGAACCAAACATTTTCGCAAGATATGCAATGCAGGCAAGCGTGCAAACGAAAAATATTGGAATAATTCTTGTGTAGGAAATATATCCAGAGAGTGCAGCGATTTGCGCAGATATTGCAAATGCAATATGGATGCGCTGGCACAGAGTAAAGTGTTCAGAAAATGGAGTTTTAAAAAAGATTTTCCAGAACCAGTATATTGCTACAGGAGTTACAAAAAGGGCAGAATATTCTAAGAAGGCCCAAAAGAAAGGTGCGCTCATCCATTCTGTGCACAACGGAGCACTTAAGAACATAAAAACGCCTGCACTTGCCGACATTGCGCTAAAGGCGAGGGCGAGATGCTGGTTCTTTCTGAAGGATACAATTAGCAAACCTGCCAATGCAATAAAGAGGGATATGAGTCCGAAAGACATGCGCCACAAACTAGAGGCGACAATAGTACGATAGTGGATATGATGAGATCCAAACGAAATTCGGCCAAGTGATTCCGATGAAGTGGGCCGGGAAACGCGAACATAGACGTAGCGACCTGAGGTTTCTGCAAGCAAGGGGATAATATGCCAACGCAGTACGCTGCGAGCCCATCGTGATTCGTTCTCAAAAGAGGTTGTTGGATAAAGTAGTTTTTCGTTCATGTAAATTTGGAAAACGGAGCTGGAGTTTTCAACAAACAAAGTGGGGCCTGCGCGTGTTCCTTCGGGCAGACGAACACGAAGCCACATTGTGTTTTGCCCTTTGGGAAATTGAAAATTTTGCAAAGTTGCAGTGCGGATCCAACCTTGAGCTTGTTCCGAAAGTGTCCATTCGGGTGCTGTTCCTTGGCGTTGGGGCGAGTCGCCAAGGCGATACTCCCAGCCGGAGTTGAGCACAACGCTGTCTTCCAAAGAAGGTAGTTTTGTATCGAAGGGAATGGCTAAACCGTGCGAGGATGTTAATATTGCGGTTAAGGTGAGTATTGTGAAACCCAGCAAAGCGACTTTGTGTGTGAGAATGTTAATAAGTGTTCTCATTTTTGTATTTGCAGTAGCTGATATTTTCACCCTAGGTCTCCTTTGTGTAAGGCTATCGGAAAAGATTGGTATGTGATGGTGGGAAAAAATTTCGCTCTCTGCCAAAGACAACCTGAGCGACAATGACTTGGATGAGTAAAGCACTTTGTCAAAAGGTTGAAAGGTTGAAAGGTTGAAAGGTTGAAAGGTTGAAAGGTTGGGATGGTGGGCATTTTGAAAAATCAGAACACTCGGGAAGAAGTTCAGCTGACAACAATGTCGAACGCATCTGGTGTTGCTCTTCCGTTTAACTTCACGGACTGGATAAAGGCCGATACAACATCTGCCATTGGCGATCTTATTTCGCATTTTTTGTTGAATTGCAGAAGTGCTCACACTCGCCGCGCGTATGCGCTGGATCTTTCCAGTTTTTTGCAGTTTGCTCAAAGCATAGGCGTTCCTGTTTGTGATGCACATGATATATCAGAAAAACTTGCACTTTTATGGCAAGAACACTTGCGAGAGAAACACTCTCAATACCAGGGATCTCGCAAGCGTGTTGTGCAAACAAGCGTGGCGCGGCATTTGAGCGCGGTGTCGTCGTTGCTTGATTTTGCAGTGCGTCGGGGCTTGCTGGAAAAGAATTGCTTGAAACTTATTTCCAGGCCAAAAATAAAGAGAGAGAGCAAAACAAATGCTCTCACGCCCACTGAAATTAAAGTACTAATGCAAACTGCTTTAAATGAAGTGAACAAATGGAAAGACAAAAATTCTCATAAATATGAAGCAGCTCGATTGTGGCACACTGTTCTTTACACACTTCTTTCGGTGGGGATGCGTGTGGATGAACTTTGTGAACTTCGTGTTGGTGACTTTGAGGAAACCCCTCAGTTTTCCCGTTTGCACATGACCGCGAAAGGGGGAGAAAGTCACTCTCCCATTATTCATGAAACAACTGCACAAAATATTAGAAACTATTTGAGTGAGTTTCGCAGCGGAGTCAAGCACGATGAATTGTTGTTTTCTCGGCGCGAAAAAAGTGGCAGACGCTGCAAGCTTACTCAACCGGCAGTGTACAAAATAATTCAGAAATTTTCTTTGTTAGCGGGAATTGATAAGCATTTGTCGCCGCACAGCTGTCGGGCCACTATAGCAACGCTGTTGCACAACAACGGTGTTCCCATTGGGCAGATACAAGAGCTTCTGAATCATAAGCAAATTACGACAACCGCAATTTATATTAAGAAAGCGCAGGAACTAGAAGAAAGTGCGGCAACAAAAATAGATATTTCGCGATTGTAGGAAACGGAAATCTTATGCGTCGGCATCTTCGGCAGCGGCTTCGCGCGAACCAGCAAAAACAACCTTGCTGTCGTCGAGTGCTGCTTCATCCACTGCTTGGCGTAGCTTTTCGGATGGATGAAATGTGACAACTTTGCGCGCCGAGATTTCGATGCGGTCGCCCGTGTGCGGGTTGCGTCCAGGACGACTGCGTTTCTCTTTAACAGCCCACTTTCCGAAACCCGAGATTTTAACATCTTCACCAACCTCAAGGCGGGCTTTCATGACTTCGAGAATGCTCTCGACAAGATTTTTTGCTTCCTGTGCGGAAAACTGTGTTTTTGTGCGAATAATCTCGACAAGTCTATCCTTGGTGAGTGTCATGTTATTAAAGCTCCACGTCATTGAGTCTGGTGAATGCAACGAAAACCTGACTCCATTGTTCCACAAAAACCCCTCAGTTCTCAACGGGGTGGGCGTCAAGTTTTTACTCATGCTACAAATATGCGAATTTTGCATTCAACTTGCATTTTCGACCGTTTTATAGTCTCACTGGCATGGGTGCGTCAAAAACCTGTACTTAAGAAGCGTGCGGCGGGGATGTTGCTCGTCAAGGACGTCTTTAGGTGCTTGGGTGGAATCACGCGGGTTTTATTGGAGGGGCATTTATGACAATTGCAGTAGTGGGAGCAGGGCTTGCTGGATGTGAGTGTGCTTGGATTTTGGCCGAGAAGTACTCTCAGAAAGTAACTCTTTTTGAGATGAAGAGTAAAAATCCGACACCTGCTCAAGATGCGCCTCATCTTTTTGCGGAGCTGGTTTGTTCCAACAGCTTGAAGTCTACAAGTTATCTGAATCCGGCGGGTCTTCTTAAGATTGAAATGAGTGCCCTCGAGAGCTTGCTTATTGCAACCGCTCAAAAGCACGCCGTTCCCGCTGGGGAAACTCTAGCCGTGGATAGAACGCTCTTTTCGCAAGAAGTGACCCAGCGTATTCGTAATCATCCTAATATTGAAGTGGTTGAAACTGAGATTACCTCTGCAAGCGCTCTGGCTGCTGACGCAAAGTGGAGTGCTGTTGTGGTGGCAACGGGGCCACTGACGTCGCAAGCAATGACCGAGGATCTGCGAAACCTGATGCATTTGTCCAATGCCTTTTTTTACGATGCCATTGCTCCAGTTTTGGATGGTGAAACCATTGATATGAATATTGCCTTCTGGCAAAATCGCGAAACCCGAACAGCTGCCTACGAAAAGCGTTTGAAAAAGGAAGAGCGCGACGGCATGAGCTCTGCGGATTCTGCGAATTCTGCGGATTCTGCGGAGCCTTCCGGCGAAGAGCATGGTAATTATCTTAATATTCCGCTAAATAAAGACGAGTACTTTGAATTTGTAGAAAAGATTTTGGCCGGCGATAAAGTTCCGTTTCACGAATTTGAGTCGCCTACATTTTTTAGTGGGTGTCAGCCCATTGAAGTGTTGGCCGAAAGCGGGCCTCGTACGTTGTCGTTTGGTCCCATGAAGCCGCGCGGTTTAACAGACCCGCGTACGGGGCGCATGCCATACGCTTGCATTCAGTTGCGACGCGAATCGCTGGGGGGAAATGCATTCAACATGGTTGGTTTCCAAACACGTTTGACATGGCCTGCGCAGCGCGAGGTTTTTCGGTCGATTTCTGCCCTAAAAAATGCGGAATTCTTTCGTATGGGGAGCATGCATCGCAACACATATTTTTGTGCACCCGCTGTTCTTTCCCAAGACTTTTCCTTAAAGTCGAATGCCAAAATTTTTCTTGCCGGGCAACTTATGGGTGTGGAGGGTTACATCGAGAGCGCAGCTATTGGGCTTTTTGCGGGACACATTTTGGGGCGACGTGCTAAGGAGGTTGCGCAGTCTTCTTCCGAAACAATTTCGCAATCCCCTTCCGAAACATCCTTGCCGCCTCCTGAGACTGCGTTGGGCGCTTTGTTGCGATATATCTTTTTTGCAGAACCAAAGCATTTTGCTCCAATGAATATTCATTGGGGCCTTTTCGATCCTTTGTCGGACGAAGATTTGGCGCAGTTGCCAGAAAATCAAAAAAAGAGAAAAATAGACAAATCTTTAAAGCGCGATCTTTTGTCTCGAAGGGCTCAAAAATCTTTTGCGGATTGGAAGCTCACTCAAAAATTTTAGTTGCGCAAAGTTGGAGGACGGTTATGAAAATTCGAGTTGCCCCGCATGTGAAATCTGCCATAAAAGAAAAGCGTCCTGTGGTGGCCCTAGAGTCCACAATTATTTCACACGGCATGCCTTATCCAACAAATATTGAAACTGCAAAAAAGTGTGAGGCCACCGTGCTTGAAAATGGTGCCACTCCGGCAACCATAGGAGTTATTCACGGCGAAATTGTTGTTGGTCTCGGTTCCGATGAGCTTGAGATTCTTGCAAATCCCAAAAGTAATGCTTTTAAAATCGCAAGCAAAGATATTGCGTTTGCAATGGCAACGGAGCGTCATGGTGGCACAACGGTGTCGGCAACCATGTTTGTTGCAGCTTTGTGCGGTATAAATGTTTTTGCAACGGGTGGTATTGGTGGAGTGCACAGAGGTGTTGAGTCCTCAATGGATATTTCGTCTGACCTGTTGGAGTTTACGCAAAGTCCTGTGGCAGTTGTGTCTGCTGGTTGTAAAGCAATTCTTGATATCCCTCGTACCTTGGAGTATTTGGAAACCATAGGTGTTTCTGTTATTGGATATGAATGCCAAGAATTTCCAGCATTTTATTCCCGTCAGAGCGGCAAATTACTTGCGCTTGGAAATGCTTCAATACAAGATATCGCAAAATCATTTTTGAACGATAGAGCTTTAAATCGTAAAAACGGAATATTGGTTGCGAATCCTATTCCTGTCGAATTTGAAATTCCTATGCACGAAGTTCAGGTTTGGATCGATCTGGCGCTTGCCGAACTTCGGGCTCAGAAAATTTCGGGTAAGGAGGTTACTCCCTTCCTTCTTGGCAAACTTGGCGCACAATCTCAAAACCGTACGTTGGCCTCCAATATTGCACTCGTGCTAAACAACTCTCGTATTGCCGCTAAGTTGGCCTGTCAAATTTTGGGTTCCTAAGCTCGACATCAATATGACATTGTCGTGACGCTTCAGTGGTGCTCAACAGATTTCGGAAACTTCCGATACCGGACTACTCAAAAGTCTGGGGGTGCCACAATGTTGAAGCATACGCAAAAGGAAGTTCTTATTGCAGCAGGAGTTGTTGCGGGAATTGTTGCTGGGATGCAAGCATTGGTTTCTTGTAAGCCTTATCAAAAGAAAAGCGAAGTTGATGCTCTTCTTATGCGTCCCGCAATTTCAGCCTTTCCCGATGGAACTGCAATTTCGGCAACCGATTTGAACAAACTCACGACGTCGTTGGAAGACGGGCCAGAGGGCGGCAAAGTTTCGGTGTTATCGTCGTCCTCTGGTTTTGTGCCGGAACCCGCTCCAGTGGAAGGCGTTACCGAGGTTATCGACCTCGATTCTCTTGGCTACGGACGCTCAAAATTCCTTGCAAATTCTCGGTGGGCTACAATTCGATATGTTGGTCCTAACTCGGGCCTAGCTTCGCAGCCAGCAGGATCTGGATTGAGTGGAACGGCACAAAACAATGCACAATCCGACGCATTGGGAAAACAAAATGACTCAGTTCCTGTTGTAACAGCAGCATGGATTATTACAAAAATGATGGATGAGTTTTTTGTTCCCATGCTGAAAACTCTTCCCAATGGCAACGATATTATTTCGGCTTTTAAAATTCAGGGGGCATATTTCGCTCCGGGATATATTCCACAAAGTGGAAAACCTGAGCGCGATAATGCCTATATGGTTGGCTTACAGTCGCTTTATCTTTGGCCAAGTTCGTGCTTTGAGGTGGCGCAACGCTCCGATTGTAAAATGCCCTACATGGGAACGGGACATGATCCCACCGTTGTGGGGCACGAACTCACCCACGCTATTTTTAATCATCTTCGTGGCGGAAAAAGCTTGGATGGATTTCAATGGACGGCTGTGAATGAAGGATACGCCGATTATTTTTCGGCTTCGTATTTTTCTGAACCGCGCATTGGACGAATTTGGAAAGTTGCTGGCACAACCGTTCAGCATCTTCGTGCTATAGATGGAAAACCAACCACAGCAGATCCCACTCTGATTACCGAGGCTCATCTTTTTTCCACCGTGTGGAGTTCTACCTTATGGAGAGTTCGAAATCGATTGCTGGCAGAACAGCAGGCGCTAGCAACCGATATTGATAGAATGATTTTGCTCTCCATTTTGTACTTGGGAGAAACCGATAAGGTTCGCATGGGTGACGCTGGAAGTGCACTGCTAAAGGCTGCAGAAGCAACCGATAAAACTGTGTGGAAAGATACCATTCGTCAGGAGCTTGCCACGGCCGAAATTGCGCTTGCCCAAAATCCACCAGGGTCGTCAAACTCAACAGCAGCTGCTGCAGGAATACTTCCTAATGCAGGCGCAAAAGTAGAAAATTCATCAGGTGGAGGCGGTGCTTGTGGCGTTATTGCAACAACGGTTGGCACGGCAAACAAGAGCGTAGCAAACAAGAACGTATTTTCTGTAGCGGGATCTTTTGTAGCGGGATCTTTTGTAGCAACATTTCTTGCGTTTGCGCCTCTTTTGTTTGCAGCCGTTTTTTCCCTTTTGTTTGGGAAGGAAAAACGGCAGTGAACAAAACAACTTTCCTTTTCTTTTTCATTTCAATATCGTCTTTGCTTTTGTGCGCCTGCCCGCCAGGGGCAAACAAGCGCATTGTGAGTCCTCCGGGACCAACCAGTCTTGCTTATTCTTGTGATCTTTCTTTGGTGGGTGGAGCTCCCGAGGGGTTAAGCTCGAATCAAACAATATATTTCACGTGGCTTGAAGTCTCTTCTCCCAATGCTCCCGGAAAAATTCTTATTTCCGACGATAAGTTCGATCAGCAAACGGCTGCTGTGATGTTTGTTGTGGATAACGAAAAACACATTGTTGACCAGATTCGAGATCGCTTTGGGAAACCAATTTCATTCGATCTGAATTCGAAGTATCTTTCCTCAGATGATGCAACATCTCAGAGCTATATGCGTGTTGGAAACCTTATTCTCGATTCGTCGGCGCGCGCTTTGAGTTCTGCACCAAAGAATGCAGACAGCGTTTCGTTTCAGTTTGAACAGAAAATTTTTGACTTTAGTGTTTCTGAGTCTATTCCTACTGTGGAAAACTATTCTTTATTGCCGCGCACAATTTCTTCTGGCAGCAATCCTGTTTGCTCGTTTATTGGGTTTAACAAAAAATCTCCGTCGTCGGGTGGAGGCAATTGATGCCTTTGCTGCGCGTCCCTGCAACAATTTTTTCCCTTGTTTTTGTGCTTTCTTTTTTTTCTGTTCTTTCTTTTGCGATAGTTGCACCAATTGCACATGCCGAA
>CAIZES010000143.1 GCA_903932045.1 uncultured Silvanigrella sp.
GGAAAGAAAGTCTACATCGGGATGGATGTACATAAAAAAACATATGCAATCACTGCAATTTGCGATGGCGTTATTGTCAAAAAAGCAACGCTCGCTGCAAATTCTGAAACCCAATCGGTTACAGTGCTCGAAACTTCCTCAAGTGAAGCAGCCTGTTCATGAGCACCGCTTGCAAGTGTTTGGCTTGCGGCCGTTAGCTCACCAACTTCTGTTGACATCTGTGATATTGATGAATGCACCTCGTTCACGAAGTTTCGTAAACTTGCGGTCATCGAACTAAAAGATTGACCCAGTTTGTCTGATTCAGAAACCACCTCAATGGGAATAAGCAGATCACCATTTGCAATATCAGCGGCTTCCTCGCTCTTTTTCCTCAGCCGCTGCGTCATTGTATTGTATGCGTCAAACAATCTTCCAATTGCATCGTCAGTTTTTACCTCAAGTTTCTTATCAAGGTCGCCGCTGGCTGCAATTGCGGTGGCTTCATTGAGAGGCAGATTAATTGTTTTGATAAGGATATATATATCACAAACACAGAGAAGATAAACGAAACGAGGATCATGAGCAGAGTGGTGAAAACACCCGTCGTCAATGAATTCTCACCTTTCGCCTTAACAACTTTTGCTTCTTCGATATTGAGATCAACCAACGCGATAAAAACATCGTCAACTTCGGCTGCAAGCGACTCAACCTGAAGCATCTGTTTCATAGCCTCGGCAGCATTGCCCTCATCAACCAGCTGCATAACTTTGCTACCACCTTTGATGTACGCAGCCCACTTTGCATCGAACTCCCTAATTAGCTCCTTGGTTTTGGTTGATTTGCTTTTCTCAGCGAGTTCCTTTGTTTTTGACATGAGTGCGGCCGTGGAACGATTCATATTGTCCTTGATTTTTTGATGACCCTCTTTGCTTGTTTCTATATTGTATCGATACAAATCTTTAAGATGAAGCGTTGCGTAAAGTTCACTCGAAAGTGCTGTTTCCATGGGAGCCACAACTTCGGTGTTTAATGCAACCAAATTTTCTTGAAACGACCGCAGTCGCAAAAGAGAGTTTCCTGCAGACGTTGCCGACCTCCTTTTGTGGCGCCCCAGCTACAAAACTCCCGTAGCAGGCTTGTATCTTTGCGGCGCGCACATTAAACCTGCGCACGGAATTGCCACAACGCTATTGAACGGTGTTGGATTAGGATCTTTATTAAGCACACAGGAAAGTTGATGAAAGCTAACAATCAAGGATTTATTTTTGCATTTGTTGCAGCCATTATTTTTGGGGCCAGCACTCCGGCAGCAAAATTATTACTCAATGCAAACGATCCTTGGCTAACAGCCGGACTCCTTTATTTTGGATCGGGTGTTGGCATTTTTACTCTGAATACTCTTTTTCGATTTTTTGGTAAAAGAATATCAAGTGCGCTGCGAAAAGGGCGCCAACTCTTGCGGGTGAGAGTCCCGCCAGCAAAGGAGACACGAACCATGCTGTAGCGAACATTGGGCGATTTGTCTGTAAAGGCAGTCGTCAAGCGTATGGAGCGA
>CAIZES010000144.1 GCA_903932045.1 uncultured Silvanigrella sp.
GGGTGAAGTTTTCACTGGTTAATAACATGCGGTCATGACATCTTTGCAACGACGCATTTAATTGCGATTACAAAAATAGTCTGGGCCTTTAAGCAATTAGCGAAGCTGCCTATTTGCTAAGGGCTAGCAAATACCGTTAAGTTTAGATCGGCCTCTGGCTATTTGAACGATTCCGCAAACAGCAACCGCAAACAGCAACCGCAAACAGACCGTCTTGATTTTGACATCATCCTAGAAAATAATTTCCAGGAACCTGCTCAACAAAGTCAAGAAATAATGACGTTTGCCGATACATAAGGGTGAGACTATGGATGGACGACAAATTTGTGGAAACATGAGGCGAAACATGAGGCGAAACATGAGGCGAAACATCAAACATCAAACATCAAACACCAAACATCAAACATCAAACATCAAACGGGAAAGTGGAAGAGGCTTGGTGGAAGGCATGATTGCCGCCTTTGTGTTGGTGGCGGTTATGCTCGGAATGTCGTCGCAAATGAGCGCACTCTTCCGCAGCACGCGATCGGCTTCAAATATGGCCGATTTGACTGTGGTTAAATCAACAATTATTTCACGCGCCGATTGCTCAAGAACCGCAACAGCTCTCAGCACCACTCCCAGCATTGCGTCCAATTGCATCTCAACGGGCAAGTTAGTTCAGCTTTTGGATAAAAATAACAATGTTCTCATTTCAAATGATGACACGTCAAAAACAACGCTTGGCCCCTGGACTTTGCGAGCCATTTGCAAACAATATCCTTCTTTAAGTTACGGTATTGAAATTCAGGCGGCGCAACCGAGAAATCCCGCAGCAACTTCGCTTGCTTCAACAGCCAACGACAATATTACATTCAGGGAAGAACCCATGCTCAGACAGCCCCTGTCCTGGCAAAATGTTTCGAGCTATTTGGTTTCAAGTCCCGGAATTTGCGCGAACGATTTGGCAAATCCACCCGCCCCATCTGGGACAGCTGGGGTAACACCGAAAGGGGGATGTAAGAGTTTTGTTAAGAAAGGAACCACCCAAAGTTCGGCGAACACTCAATTTTTTACAAACCCAATGCCATGGTCCGTCAATCAAGTCTACAATTATTGGCGCGTTTTGGACGTCTCGTGCCCAACCCAGTATCCCGTGATGATGTCGGTACAAGTATCCCCATCTTGCATGGCAAGTGATAAACAAAGTATGCTTAATGCGAGCTCAACCGCCTACACGAGTAGCGGTTGGTGTGGCAATATCTTCTTCGACGACAAAATCGATACGGAAATAGCCACGTACGGCGACCCCAGCGGCGCCCGTGCAGCAGAACGTGCTCAGGATATTGCTATTTGCGCACTTAACCCCGTAGAGAGTCGATTTACTGCATATTGCGCTTACACCTGCTGCGATCTGTAACCAATCAATAAATCGTAACCACTCTCTTAACAATTCCCACTGAGCTCAATAACCCTGTCACACAAAGCATCAATATGTTTTTCATTGGTAAAAACATTCATGATAGAAAGCCGCAGATAACTTTTTCCATGAATGGTTGCCCGCGTGATATAGAAGTCGCCTTCCTTCACAAGCCGCTGCCGAATGCTATCTTGCAAAGCACAATTTTCTCCGAATCGGAAACAAATGATATTTGCATCCGGCGCACAAAGAACACTAAAACCCGGACGACGCGAAATTTGATCACTGAATATTTTGGCATTATCGAACAGCGTTTCAACGTGCTTTGCTAAACCTCTTTCACCCACAACCGCCAAGTTGAAAAAAAGCTTTAGCGACATCATCGACTTCGTGCATTCAAGGGTATTTACCGAAATATCTTCTCCGGGCTTGTCGAACTGATTAAAGATATATGTTGCATCTTGAGAAAACGTTTTGAGCATACTGCTCTTTGTACGAAACAATGCCATTCCGCAAAGAGACGATGTTGCCATCATTTTGTGAGTATCCCAAGTAACTGAATCCGCAAATTCGCAACCGTCCAGAAGATGACGGTATTTTTTCGTAATTAATGCAGGTGCACCATGGGCTCCATCCACATGAAACCAAATATCTTTTTCTTTGCAAAACTTTCCAATAGTTTGCAAGTCGTCAAACATACCGGTTGCGGTTGCACACGAATTTGCAACAACTGCAATCACCTTTTTCCCAGATGCAACAAGACCATTATAAGTTTCTGCCAATTCCTTTGTTCGAATGCGAAAAAACTCATCAACAGGAACAGCGGCAACGGAATCGGTTCCGAGCCCCATAATAGCTGCCGCACGGGAAAGCGAATAGTGACTGGATTGCGGAACCATAATCACAACATTTGCAGAAACACCTTGCTTCCAAGCAAGGGGAAGAGCGTGCGCCCTTGCGGCAAGCATGCAAGTCAGATTCGCCATGCTTCCACCGTGAGTCATAACTCCAGCACCGGTTTTCTCCCAATTCAACTGACTCAGAGCCCATTCAACAACCTTCCGTTCAATGGCAGAAGCTGCAGGTCCCATTTCATAAACAGGCATGCTGTTGTTTGTAGCTCCGTTAATTAAGTCGGCAAAAGCGGCACCCACCATAGGAACAGCAACTTGGTGTCCCATATACAAAGGATGATGCAATCGATTGGAATTCGCTAAAATGACTTTCACCAACTGCTGGATATCTGCATCACCGTTCTTAATAACTTCGCTGAAATTGAGTTCCCGAGCAACTTCCTCAATTTCTTTTTGCACAAGAACCTTTTCCGATCCCTCTATTGATTGAGCAAGGTGGTTGGTGAGTATTTTCGCTATTTTTTCTATATTTGTTGAAAAATATACGGGATCGTATCCTCTTTTAATGTCTACGCTGATCGGTTCCATTGATTCTTGCCTCGTGTTAAAGTCTGTTCAAAAAAGACTGTCGCATTCAAAAAATGCTCACATACATTTTCAAAAACATTTGCGCGGCCGTTTGTCAATACACACCAGACTTCCCTTCTTGTGTTTCAACAAGTGTTTCAACGCCTCTTTCAGCGACTGCTTCTGCAACTGCTTCTACAAGCGTTTCAACAAAAACCCACACTTCTCTGGCATCATTTTGGCGTCTTCAACATTTTTCTCAAAAATTCAATACAATACATTAAACGAAAAAACAGCTCTACACACTCCCACGGAGGTCACACACATGATTTATCGTTCTCTCAAAATTGCCGTCCCAATATTGCTCCTTATAGCCTGCGGAAAAAAGAAATCCGAGACACCAACAGCAACAACAACCACCCCAATGGGAACACTCCAACTCAATTTGGTAGTAGCCAGTGCTGCCACCACAAGCCCACTACTCTTAGACAAACTCTCAGGCGTGACTCCTCAAACCACCGGTTTCGAAAACTGGAGCATTGCTTCTGGCGCGCCAGAAACTTTCAAAATCAAAATTTCACGCATCAGTCTCAAAGTTTCTGGAACAACGAATTCAACTCCAATTGCAGACTCAGAAAAAGTTGTATTTGAAGACACCAACGGAAAAGAGCTTCGCATAGACGGCAGCTACGTGGATTTGAGTTCGCTCTTTTCAAAATTCGCATGCGTAAATACACAAGGAGAAAAAGTTGACACCGGAGGTGTAGCGTGCCCGTGCGGTTTGGACGCAAACAATACTCCCGTAGCCCAAGTTGGAGGAGCATGTCCAAAACCCGCCGCTACAAGCACCGCTACAAGCACCGTAACAGCCCCCATTGGTGAAGCCACAGTACCAGCCCTAAAATACGATACAGTTAAAGTAGAGTTTTTAGCGGGTGCCAAAATAAAGGGCTGCGTGAAAGGAACCTTTCGAGCCGATCACGCACTCCACACATACTGCACGCGTTCGAATTTTAGCACATTTATAGCTCCCATTGGCAGTGCAAACAACTCCGATTTTGAGGACGCAACTGGTGCCACCGCACAAGAAATGGATATCCACATTGGCGATCCCAAGGGGAGCTTCACAAGCGCACAAACCGAAACTTTTACCCTCGAATTCCCAATTGCTAACGGCGTGACCATTGGCGAAAACGGATCTCAAAAACTCACCTTACTTATCGATACCAACAGAATACTCCGCTACAACAACCACGCCCGCAACGAAACCACCATTCCTTTTTACGACCGAAGCTACTTTTTCAGTTCGGTGTTTTCTTCTTCAATATTCGTTTTTGTTGGGGATCCGGGCACCATACGTGGATATTCCTGGGAGACCTCAGCCTGCAACAATGAAACATCCATCCCCACCAACCACATTTGCACCAACAATCCTTTCACCGTTGCGGGCTGGTTGACAATGATTTTCGATAAATCGGGCAATCCAATTTTGGCAAGCAGCATTCCCGACGACGACAGCACTCTCACCGTTATGAAGGGCAGCAACACACGAACTGGTACAGGTTTAACGCCAAGCGACATCACATCACCGTCCACCGGACTATGGAATGTTGTTATTCATTTAAATGACGATCCGTTCAATATTGTTAATGTCCCAGGAAATATTAACGTGGGAGAATCAACAACCAACGCCTCCTTCGATGGCCAAACCCTATCCGACGGTAAATACCGCTACGGAACCGTGAATTTCACGCGCGGCTTATAACTCAAAAACGACAGCTGCAAGTCGTGAGCACAATTATTGACCCACCCCACAAAATCACAACTCGCCACAAAACATCCAAAAGTGTCGCAAAAAAGGGCTTTTGGAGCCAAAAATTCCCGCCATAAAACACCCCCCGGCAAACCGCATTGACCGCTGCTCACAATAATGAAAAGATCCTCTGGGTTTAATTTTCCGAGGAGTAACCACAGATGAAACGCCAAGACACATTTTTAGAAGCACTTCAAAGCACAGACGCGCTACTATTTGACGGCGGCATTGTTACAATGCTGTATGAACGCGGCATTTTCATCAACCGTTCATTTGATGAAGCCAACATCAGCGCCCCCGATATCTTGCGTGAAATTCACAGAGAGTTTTTGCTTGCAGGAGCAAATATTTTAACAACAAACACTTGGAGTGCCAACACCCCCAAACTCAAAGGGTACGGACTAGAAATACAACTTGCCGAAATCAACAAAAGCGGTGCTCGTATTGCGCGAGAAGTTGCCGGCGATTCCGCATGGGTTGCTGGTTCCATTGGCCCACTCGGGCTGCGCATCGAACCCTGGGGGCCAACATCGTTTGCCGAAGCTCGCGCATTTTTCAAAGAGCAAGCATTGGCACTTGCAGATGGCGGTGCCGACATTTTTGTTTTGGAATCGTTTGCCGATCTCAACGAAATTCAACAAGCCATTTTAGCCATCCAAGAAGTTGGCAATTTTCCCATTGTTGCCATGATGGCTACAAACGAAGAAGGACAAAGTCTTTTTGGTACCGAACCCGAATGGTTTATTCAAAAACTAAGTATGTGGGGAGCAACAGTTGTGGGCGTAAATGGCGGCGGTGGCCCAGGTCCACTTCTCGAACTTGCCAAACGCATTCGTGCTGCCACAAAAAAACCACTCATACTAAAACCCAACGCAGGCTCACCCCGCATGGTAGATGGCAGACTCATTTACATGGCAAGCCCAGAATATCTGGGAGAGTTTGCAAAGCAGGCCATGACAATTGGTGTGCGCATTTTAGGCGGATGCAGTGGCACAACTCCTGCACACATTCGTGCCATGACGGCCGCACTCAGACAAGACCATGCCTTTCGCGAAAACGAACAGTCTGTTGTTGAAGACGCATTTGACAGCGAACATCAGCCACAAGCCTTTGAGCCCCAAAGCCAATGGGCAAAAAAATAGCAGCCGGAGAATTTGTTACAACCATAGAATTACTCCCACCGCGCGGGCTCGATCCTTCAAAAATTGTGGAACGCGCAATCATCTGCAAGAATGCCGGCGTAGACGCCATTAATATTCCCGATGGCCCACGAGCAAGCGCACGTATGAGCGCGCTTGCCACTGCGTGCTTAATTGAACGCGACGCTCAAATTGAAACTGTTTTGCACTACGCGTGTCGTGACAGAAATTTATTGGGCATGCAAAGCGATCTCATTGGCGCATCCGGATTAGGTTTGCGAAATTTGCTTTGCATCACTGGAGATCCTCCCAAAATGGGCCCCTATCCCAATGCAACCGCTGTTTATGACATCGATTCCATTGGCCTCGTAAACATGATTACCCGCCTCAACAGCGGTTACGATTTAGGCGGCTCGTCCATTGGGCGTTCTACCGGCTTCAGTATTGGAGTTGGCGCAAATCCAGTTGCCCCCGACCTGGAACGCGAATTTTCGCGATTTCGTTATAAAGTTGAAGCAGGCGCGCATTGGGCCATAACGCAGCCTGTATTTGATGCCGATTCGCTCTTTCGTTTTCTAGATTTTGCGTCGCAATTTTCTATTCCCATCATTGCCGGCGTGTGGCCTCTTATGAGCCTTCGCAATGCCGAATTTATGGCAAACGAAGTGCCGGGCGTATTTGTTCCGCCAGCACTCATACAACGCATGCGCAACTGCAAAACCGCCGAGGATCAAAAAAAAGAAGGCTTAGCGATTGCTCACGAACTTGTCGAAAAAATTCGTTCCAGCGTTCGCGGCCTGCAAATTTCAGCTCCGCTTGGAAACGTCGAAATGGCTTTGGACCTCGTGATATAAGATGGGACCTCGTGAAATAAGCTGGGACCTCGTGAAATAAGCTGGGACCTTGTGAAATAAGTTGGGAGATTTCATGACAAACACA
>CAIZES010000145.1 GCA_903932045.1 uncultured Silvanigrella sp.
ACTTGGGATGGTTTCAATCCACGCGCCCGTGAGGGGCGCGACAATCCTTAAATCGCACTTTGGTGTATCAGTACCCGTTTCAATCCACGCGCCCGTGAGGGGCGCGACTGTATTCATTCTAACATCAGGCATTTCATGGTGTTAACGCCACTTGAACGCGAACCACTTGGTATGCCAAAAAACATTGTACGAAAACCTGATGAAAAAAACTATAACCTCAAATTTCAAGCCAAATATAGCATTTCGCGAACCTACCGGACAAATTGGTACCGCCTGACGTTCGCGCTATAAAATAAGCGCTCCTTCAAGATCGCGCGGCTCTTTTGCCCCTTCGTGCTCAATACGATTCTGCCAGTTTGAGCCGAGAAAATAAAACCGCAAACTATCGTGCTGGGGATCCATTTCGTGGACAAGTTTTGCACGAAGCTTTGTCCATTGTGCTGGATCAACATGGCACTCGAATACAGAAAACTGAACTCGTTGCCCGTAATTTTGACAGGTTTTTGCAATCCTGCGCAACCGCCGCCGTCCTGCAGGAGTTTCCGTATTGACATCGTAAGCAACGAGAACAAGCATGGTTTACCTCCAGACAAATGGTGGATAAGCATCAATATCGCCACGAATATAACGGGCAAGCAGCATCGCCTGCACGTGCCACAACAAACCAATAGCCATTTTCTCCTTCACATAAGGATGCTCTATCTCCTCCTGCTTGCGATTTTGCCAAGCGGTCAAAAGCGTTTTACGAGCATCATCTTTCAAAAGAACAGCGCCGGTTTCTGAAACGTTAAAATCATTCGCATGAATTTGACCGCGATTGATAAGTGACAACGTCAATCGGTCGGCTATATAGGATCGGAACTCCTCAACCATATCAAGCGCAAGGCTGGGACGACCAGGGCGATCTTTATGGAGAAATCCTGCCGCAGGATCGAGACCATAAGACTCAAGCGCTGAACGGATGTCGTGCGTTAAAAGCGTATAGAAAAAGGAGAGCAGGCAATTGACCCGATCAAGCGGTGGGCGCCGACTGCGTCCGGCAAAGCGAAAAAGCGGATCGGTAGCAGTTATGCACTCGTTAAACACCTCGAAATAGACTTTTGCTGCCTCGCCTTCAATGCCTCGAATACGCTCCTGATCGTACTCATCCTGTAACCGTTTGATGCAACCGGCAAGAATGTGTTGAGCATAGTGCATTTTTTCAACATCAACTTTTTCAGGATGATCGCGTACTGCCCGTGCAAGCGTTACACGCGCATTGCCGATTTTACCAATAACAAAGGAGCGAGCAAGTGCGGCTGTCTGTTCATCATCATCTGCCATACGGTATTGGGCTCTTCGGAGCAGAATATTTCCACGCGTTGCGCCCTGCACTTGACAGAGGTATTTTCCATATTGTGTTAAAAAGGTTACCGTTACACCGCAATCGGCACAATGACCAAGTAAAAAAGGGCTGCACGTAACAACTCCAAAGCAGATAATTCCATCAAGCATGTGCAGAGGAATTCGTGTTTTCACCTCTTTTTCAATGCTGACCACTGCACACTCTCCCTCTTTTGAGAGATAAGCGCCTTGCGTTGTTACAAAAAGCGTATTGAGATATTTTTTCACAGCTCCTCCTTTGCGAGTGTTTGCAGCAAGGTTTGAACGTAGAGATTTGCTGAACGGCTATGAGCAATCACCTCCGGCTGGCACTCATCCTTCAGCGAGCAGAGCTTGCATTTTGGACTTGGCTCAGGCGGAGGCGTTACCCCATGCTGCATGAGGTCGTGCACGCCTTGAGCTGCAAGGATTGTTTTTTGACGCAAAACGTCATCAAAAACCACGTCAAGCCGATGGCGTGTTTCGCCGTAAAAGAGTGCACCTGCAGAAATGGTTGTAGCAAGCATCTCTTCAAGGCAGATTGCCTGAGCACAAAGCTGGATTTTATCGGCATCGTGTTTTTTCGGCTTGCCACGTTTGTACTCAACCGGAAACGGCATTTCACCATTCGGCAGCTTATGCCATTCCACCACATCAGCCACACCGGCAACGCCAAGCATTGCGCTCCGCAACGACTCGCTGCGCGTGACACGAACGCCACTTCGGTACGACGTTTTGCCGTCATCAACCCGCTCGTGCAACTCCCTGCCCTCGGCGGTGTACACATTTTCACTCCATATCTGTTCGAGATGGATGAGCGCACACTGCCGAGGGCAA
>CAIZES010000146.1 GCA_903932045.1 uncultured Silvanigrella sp.
CCTTCTTGAATCCAGCAGGAAGAGTAGCGCACGAAATAACCAAAGAAAAAAAGGCCGACATGACAAAGATTCTAAGAAATGAAAGAAACACGTGATACTTTCCACTGTGGGTCCACAAAGTTTTCCCCTGAACCTAGAAAAAACCTTGGACGCAATAATTGCATGTGACACCATGAATATAGCATAATAGCAGCAATTCCACCCCCGGGGACAGAAAACCTAATTTTCGTTTCCCGGGCATCTAGGGTGGCGCTACGCCTCTAAGGGAAAGGACCTTGCGTGAATACCCTCAAATCAGAACCAACCAGACAAATCACAGCAGCACTCACAGGAGGTGGTACTGCCGGACATGTTTGGCCTCATTTTGCACTTACGGACAGTGAAGATACTGCATTCGGTGCCCTATTTCGTGAAGGCAAAATTCGTGTCTACTATTTTGGTTCCCACTCCGGTATGGAGCGTTCCATTGTAGCACAAAACGCCCCCACTTGGATCTACACCCCAATTTCAACAGGCAAGCTCCGTCGCTACTTCTCCTGGCGAAATTTTGTGGATCCTTTTTTCGTCATTCTTGGATTTCTAAAAGCATTTTCTGTTTTAGCATCCATCAGAGCCGACGTCGTGTTTTCGAAAGGGGGGTTTGTCTCGGCTCCTGTTGTATGGGCCGCATGGTTGCTAGGAATTCCTGTTGTTATTCACGAGAGCGACCTTTCTCCTGCGCTAGCAACAAAACTCACACTTCCTTTTGCCAAGAAAGCATTGGTCACTTTTGAAGAAACAAAAAGCCTTTGTGCCCCTCGCTTTAGACATAAAGTGGAGTTACTTGGTTTGCCACTGCGAGCATCGCTTTTCGTCGGCAATCGAGAAGATGCATTAAAGTATTTTAGCTTTGATACCGAGCGCAAAACATTATTAGTTTTTGGAGGAAGCCTTGGAGCCGAACCAGTGAATCGGGCTTTCGTTCCAGCTATTCCGGAGCTATCAAAACGCTACAATATTATACATATTGTAGGGCGCGGCAAAAGCGTGCCAGTAAATGGTGTACAAAATTATCGTCAATACGAATTTCTAAACAAGGAAATGGCTTTAGCGTACGCTGTTTCCGATCTTTGCATTTGTCGAGCTGGTGCAAGCTCCATTTTTGAACTTGCTGCAGCAAGAATTCCCATGATCCTAGTTCCACTCGGATTGCAACAAAGCCGCGGTGATCAGATTGAAAATGCACGTTCATTTGAACGGAAAGGATGGGCTCAACAAATTTGGGAAAAAGACCTTTCTGTCGACTCCATTGTTTCAGTTGTGGATGGAGCAATGTCTTCACTCAATGAACGCCGCAAAGCACTTGCTACAGCTCCCGGTTTGGATGCCGCCAAAAAAGCTGGAGATATTCTTTTGCATCTTGCTCAGGAACAAGGATAATTTTAATGGTATTTGCAGGATTTGAGTGCATCCTCAAAGAAACTAGTCAAGCCCAAATTGTAGATGAAAGCAAACTACAAAGTTTTGTAGATCAAACCCTTTCACACATTTGTCCTGGCATTTGGATACTCCTGCAAGGAGACTTGGGAGCCGGAAAAACAACGCTCGTAAA
>CAIZES010000147.1 GCA_903932045.1 uncultured Silvanigrella sp.
CAATTCTTACAGAAGTTCCCTATGTTCATCTTGGATTTCGTATTGCGCAAATTGCTTACCGTACCGACCGCGTGCGTATCAACGAAGTTGTGAAGGGTCGCGACGATGACGATCTCATTCTTTACGAAGCCCTCTAATTATGAACAGAATCACCGTTGCACATTGGTTTTCGCGCACAATTCAAAAACCGCTGATTGCTGCCGCAATCGCAATTGCTCTTATTCAGCTCCTCATGGTGGGATATTTTAGTTGGGTGAATCGGCAAGCGCGTTCTGAATCTTTGCTGAGGTTTAACGAAGAAGTCAGCCTCGGAATATCTCAACAAAACCGAACTCTCATTGAAAGCGCTTTGGCACATGCTAAAGCCGAGCTTAATGCCGATAGCATTGCTCTTTGTCAGGGTAGTCACGCAGTCTTGAGCACGCCGGCATCAGAAAATCCTTGCTCGTTAGCGTTAGGCAACGAGCTGTTGGAAAAGCGAATTTCCATTCTTGGGCACGCTGAGTTTGCAGTGTATGTTTCGGTTTCCTTTTTTAAGGAGTTTGGCCTCCAATTTGGGGTGCTATCGGCATCGGCTGCTCTTATTATCACCGTGCTTCTTTTGTTTTTTCGATCCTCTCGCAACTTGCAACGTGATTTTGTGAAGCCCATGCAATTGGATTTTTCGCTCGAGGAAGAACTTAACAAGAGCATTTCGAGCATGGAAATTACGGAAGTCGCCAATATTTACACGGCCCACTTGGCACAGGTGAAATCCATTCGGCACCTTGCAGCCGAAAATGAGCGCATGGCTCGCCTTGCAGCCATCGCTCAAGTTACACAGATGCTCGCTCATGATGTGCGCCGACCAATGCAACTTGTGCGCACCACATTTGACCTTCTCAAGAAGGCAAAAACCTTGGAGCAGATAGAAAAAATTACGACAACGGCATCCGCCAATATCAACAAGGCCATGAATCAAGCCGAAGGCCTTATCTCTGACGTGATGGAGTTAGGCGCAAAATCGGATGTAGTTACCGAGCCAACAGCACCCGCAATGCTTTTTCAGGATGCTATTGAAAACGTTAGCGACATTTATCCTAATGCCGATGTTGCGATTTCCGTTGACGTCAAAACTCAAAATATGGTGCTGGCAAACCGTGCAAAAATGGAGCGAGTGATTTCAAACATCATCGGCAACGCCTACCAAGCCCTAGGGCAAAAGGGACAAGTATGGCTCGCGGCGTGTGATGATATACGCGCAGAGGGAGCTTTTGTTCGTTTTACTATCGGCAACAACGGCCCCTGTATCAGTAAAGAAGATCTTCCCAAGCTATTTGATTCATTCTTTACAAAAGGAAAAGCCGGCGGCACGGGTCTTGGCTTAGCCATTGCGCACAAGATTGTTTTTGCGCACGGCGGATCTATTTGGTGCGAAAGCGGTACTTCTGCAAAGCATCCCGAAGGTTTTGTGGAGTTTAAGTTCGTGCTGCCTTGTTGATGTCTCGGTTTATTGCATTAAACTTCCATGCCCCTTACAATGCCCCCCATTGGACTCCTTTCCCAACCGAGGCCCTTAATGAAGCCAACAGAAATCATGACGGTGGCTGATGTCGCCGAGTACCTCAAGGTTAACGAGAAAACGGTCTACCGGCTGGTGCAGAGCGGCGAGCTCCCTGCCTTCAAGGTAGCGGGCATCTGGCGGATGAAGTTCAAAGATCTGGAACGTTGGATTGAAACCCGCAAGGCGACACCGAAGAAGCAGGAGAAACCAGAATGAGCAAAATCACCCTTGCCGAACTCGAAAGTCACCTTTGGGGCGCGGCCGATATCTTGCGCGGCCGCATTACAGCATCCTCGTTCATGCACTATATTTTTGGACTGCTGTTTTTTAAGAGACTTTCCGATGTCTGGGAAGAAGAATTCGACGACCGCATGGCAAAATACAAAGACGCAGTTTTGGCGGCCGACCCAGAGGAACATCGTTTTCACATTCCCAAAGACTGTTTTTGGGGAAATGTTTGCAAGGCTTCCAAGAATATTGGTGAAGAAATTAATGCTGCATTGCGTGCCCTTGAAGATGCTAATCCTAGGCTCAAGGGGGTGTTTCAAGATGTGGACTTTAACAACAAAGACAAATTCCCCGACGAAACTCTTCAGCGCCTGCTGAATCACTTCAGTAAGTACCGCATGCGCAATGCCGATGTTGAAGCCGACGTTTTGGGTAACGCGTATGAATACCTCATTGCCAAATTTGCCGACGATGCTGGTGCAAAGGGTGGCGAATTCTATACTCCCAAAATGGTTGTGCGCCTTATTGTTGAGTGCATCGAGCCTCAAGAAAACCAAAGTATTTACGATCCCACATGTGGCTCTGGCGGCATGCTTCTCGAAGCCTACCATAGCTTGGAGCGCCGCAAGCTCAAGGCTAAGTCGTTGCATCTTTATGGTCAAGAAATGAACATCAACACGTGGTCCATTTGTCAGATGAATCTGTTTCTCCATAATATCGACGACTCCGACGTGCGCCGGGGCGACACTATTCGAGATCCCAAGCACCTTACGGCCGAAGGTGGCAAAACGCTTAAAACGTTTGACAGAGTGATGGCAAAGCCGCCTTTTTCGCTTAAAAATTGGGGCAGCGACTTGTGGAGTAAGGGTGATGCCTACGGTCGCGACACATTTGGTTGTCCTCCGGCGGGCTATGGCGATCTCGCGTTCGTGCAGCACATGGTTGCGTCTCTTAATGATGCGGGTCGTTTAGGTGTGGTGCTCCCGCATGGAATTCTTTTCCGTGGTGGTAAAGAGGCCGAAATTCGAAAGGGGCTCATTGAAGCCGACCTCATTGAAGGCGTGATTGGGCTCGCTTCCAATTTATTCTATGGTGCTAGTATTCCTGCGTGCATTTTGCTTATCAATAAAAAGAAGCCCAAAGCCCGCACTGACCAAATTGTGTTTGTGAACGGTTCTGAGCTTTACAAAGAGGGCAAAGCTCAAAATCACCTCGAACCAGAGCATGTTGAAAAACTTTCTGCTGCCTTTAAAGGTTTTGCCGATGTTGAAAAGCTCGCACGAGTTGTGAGCAAAGACGAAATTGCCAAGAACGAATACAATCTGAACATCTCTCGTTATGTGCACCTTGCCGAGGCCGAAGAAGACCTCGATGTTTCCGTTGAGCTTGCTCAGCTGAAAGAACTCATTGTCAAACGCAACGAGGCAGAATCGACCATGCTCCGGCATTTGGAGGGGCTTGGGTATGATGCCTGAAGGTTGGATAGAGACAACTTTGGGTCATTGTCTTCGAGAAAATCCATCTTATGGTGCAAATGCGTCAGCGGTACCGTTTTCGCACAAATTGCCTCGATATGTCAGAATTACAGACATCCGCGACTGTGGGACCCTTAACCAGGATTCCGTTTCGATTGCGATCGATAACGTCATTGATTATCTTCTTGAAGACGGGGACTTCTTGATTGCTCGATCAGGCAATACTGTGGGAAAGTCGTTTCGATATAACAGGTCTTTGGGGCCGTGCGCCTATGCGGGATACCTCCTCCTGTTCAGATTCGATGAAACTCAGACAACTTCAGCATATTTCAAGCATGTAGCGCAATCCGATTTCTACTGGCAGTGGGTTAAATCAACCCTTCGGACGGGGGCTCAACCAAACATAAACTCGAAAGAATATTCTTCGTTCATCTTTCCTCTCCCACCCCTCCCCGAACAACGCGCCATTGCCGAAATTCTCGACTCCGTGGACGCCACAATTTCCGCAACGGAGGCCACGCTGGCACAAACCCGCCGCGTGAAGCAGGCGCTGCTGCAACAACTCCTCACAAAAGGCATCGACGAAAACGGCCGCCCGCACACCAAGTTCAAGATGACCGAAATCGGGGAGATTCCGGAGGCGTGGGAGGTGTCATCATTTGGCAGTATTTCTGATGAGGTTACAGTTGGAATTGCTTGTTCAGCGACGCATGCTTATGTTCCCAAGGGGGAAGGTGTTGCTATGATACGAAATCAGAATATTAAAGATGGATGGATTGATGAGTCTGACATGTTAAATGTCAGAAAGGACTTTGATAGCGAATTTTCTACTAAGCGACTGAGAGAAGGCGATCTGGTTATAGCAAGAACAGGCTATCCTGGGCTTACTGCTGTGGTTCCAAAGAGTCTCGCCGCTTGCCAGACATTTACTACGTTAATAGTCCGCATTCCCAAAACAATATCTTCTGACTATTGTGCAATTTGGATGAATAGTCCTTTAGGAGCCGCCTTTGTCTCGAGGTTGCAAGCTGGTGGAGCGCAGCAAAACCTAAATGCAGGAGCTTTAAAGACGATGCCGATTCTTTTGCCGCCCTATAAAGAACAGCTAAGAATTGTTGCCGCAATTTTCGACGTAAGAGAAGATATGCATAGGAAGGAAAAATCTATCCGTGAACTTGGTTCTTTCAAACGCGCCCTCATGCGCGATCTTCTCACAGGAAAAGTTCGTGTTAAGGATGTGAAGCTATGAAAACTCCGCGTCACCTTCCCATTTGTGTTGCCGATTTGTTGAACCGCAATGTGGTGGAGAGTGAGCGTATTGAATTTAAGGAAGGCTGGAATCCGGAACCTATTTTGCACACCATCTGCGCGTTTGCCAACGACTTGGGAAACTTTGGTGGCGGTTATATCGTCATTGGCGTTGCTGAGAAAAACGGGCAACCCGTGCTTCCGCCGAAGGGCGTTGAAAAGAGTCAGCTCGATACGATTCAAAAAGAATTGTTGCGGTTGGGGCACCTTATTCATCCCAATTACTTTCCGGTTTTGGCCTTTGAGGATCTTGATGGTCGCACGGTTGCGGTCTTGTGGTGCCCGGGCGGCGCGCATCGGCCGTATCAATCACCACAACATTTCGGTGCAAAGGATGTTGTTCTGCGGCACTATGTACGTCAATATTCAAGTACAGTGATTGCAAAGGGCGACACTCTAAAAACTCTGGTGTCGTTTTCTGCGGATGTTCCATACGACGATATGCCATCGTACCGCGCCACGCTCGATGATTTGAGTTCAAACATAGCCGTTGGATTTCTTGATTCTGTTGGTAGTAATCTTGCCAAAGAAGCGCATGCGCTAACCAAAGAAGCTTTGTTCGATAGGCTTCAGGTTTTGGATGGTCCCAAAGAGCACCGTGTTCCTAAAAATGTTGGCTTGTTATTCTTTTCGGAAACGCCTCACAAGTTTCTGCACTATGCACAAATCGAAGTGGCGATTTTCCCAAGAGGCTTGGCAGATAAAGAGTTTGAAGAGCAAATCTTCTACGGGCCTGTGCAAAAGCAGATTCGAGACGCGTTGGACTTTATCAACACGAGAGTGGTTATCGAGAAAGTGCAGAAACAGGAGAAAAGCCCGAGGTCGATACGCTCGTGGAGCTATCCCATTAAGGTCGTGCGCGAAGCTTTGGTGAACGCAGTTTATCATCGATCTTACGAAGCGCGGGAGCCGGTTGAGGTCAGAGTTTTGCCCGACAAAATTCTTATTCATTCCGTTCCGGGGCCCGACCGTTCCGTTTCTATGGAAGATTTGGCTCAAGGCAAAGCACAAATCAGGCACTATCGAAATCGCAGAATTGGTGAGTTCTTAAAAGAGCTAGAACTTACCGAAGGTCGTGGCACTGGAATTCCTTTGATTCAAGATGAACTCCGAAGGAATGGGTCGCCAGCGGTGAAGTTTCATACGAACGATGACCGGTCGTTTTTTGTTACTGAAATACCTATTCATTCTGCGTTTGAAGCTGTTCCTGAATCTACAAAGGCCCATGATGTGGCCCATGATGTGGCCCATGATGTCTCGCCTATTGAACTGAAAATACTCGGTTTTTGTTCGGTAGTGGCACGTTCTAGTTTAGAGATTGAGACCCATGTTGGCCTTGATGGCCGCTCGGGTACATTGAAGCGCGCATTGGAGCGCCTCAAACAGTTGGGGTTGTTAGCGCTAACTATTCCCGATAAGCCCAGAAGCAGAAATCAGAAACGCATTACAACGCAGCAGGGAGCGGCGTTCCTCGAAAAACGCACAGGGAGACGGCGTGGTGGTAAAAAACAAGAATAACGTGGGCGGCGAATACAAACTCGCCGAGTGGCCGTGTATCGAATATCTGCAGAGCATTGGATATACGTATCTTGATGCCGCAGGGAACGAGGCCGCTCGCGACCGCCTTAATGAAGTCTTACTAAAATCACATGTCATTGATGCCATTGTTCGCATCAATGGTGTCTCTGAACAGGTGTTTCCCACGAATGATGGAGTAAAGTACGGAG
>CAIZES010000148.1 GCA_903932045.1 uncultured Silvanigrella sp.
ACAGCTAATTTTTGGGGCCACAAGAAACCCACAACCAGTTCTAGGGAAGAACTCGACGAACTTTTTGACCTCTTGCTCGACACAACTGACGCTGAAAAAATTAAAGCGTGGTTTGCTGCGCACGAAAAATCTCGCAATACCCAGCCTGGGCACTGAGGTTAATGGGGCTGGGTTACTGCCTCGTTCTGATATACAGCCGGACATAATTAAACGGACATATTGAGTCACAAAAAAGGCTGCAAGATACCCCTGATTTGCTCTGGTCTGCGTTGCATGCTCCGAAAAACGCGGGTGAGGGTCGAGAAAATTTCCTCCTCATTTTCGAAGTGTTTATTATGTGTACCAGCTTTTCTAGTGTATTTCCAAAGGGGCTCTTGGGCGTTAAATTCCGGAGAGTATGGAGGGAGATTGTGCACTTCAATCCAACTCCGATTGTCCTTGAACCACTGCCAGATCGTGCTGTCTTTGTGGTACGAAGCGTTGTCCTGAACATAGTGAACACGCGTACCATGGTATTGACGAGCGATTTGTTCCAAGAATGAAAGGTATGTCTTTGCATTAAAAACATTTTCGCGGCGAAAAAGGAAACGTGCGCTGAAGACATCAACACAGCCATAAATTTTCACAGACCTCCTGGCACCAGTCACCGGAACCAGTGGCTGCTGGCCTTTGCGCGACCAAGTTCGGTGCAACGCCGAATCCTGCCGAAAGGACGCTTCATCTTCGAAAATCAGGGCTGCGCCTTCCGCCCGCGCTTTTTTTTAATGTTGGGGTATGTGTAACGGCGCCAAGTGCTTTGCTTCTTTGGATCCGCATTTGCAAGAACACGCTTTGGTCGCTGAATGGAGAAATTCAATTCGTCAAGAATCCGCCTTACATGACGAGGATCGTATGAAATACCAAACTCATCTCGAATGACTTCCGCAACCGAAATCGCACTCCAGACTCCAGTCAGGAATCCATATGCAGTCGGGCCACTTTCGACGATATCAGCCAAATATGACTTTTGCTCAGTAGTTAATTCTGCTGGTCGACCGCTCCGATATCCTTCCTGCAATCCTTCGAATCCATACTCGACGTAGTTCCGAATCCAGTCAGAAACACAACTGCGTGGCGCTTTCAATACACTGGCGATTTCGCCGCTGGTGTGTCCCTCGGAATTCATTATTATGGCGCGCAATCTTTTTGCTACGCGATATTCACCCTCAATTTCTGCCTCTTTCAACTTTCGCAATAGTGACTCCACTGTTTTGTGGTGCAACATCAGCATCCGTGCGTGCATGGGATCCTCCTGAAAGATTCCCAAACAGTCTATCATGTCCGTTTAATTATGTCCGGCTGTATAGCTAGGAATTTTTTATTATTGCCACAATGTGGTTTTTGGGGTGCACGGTTCTTTTGTTAAGTGCGGTTTCCCAAAATTTCACATGTCTATCTCAGGCGCTACATTTTTGCAGAGGTTGCATTCGTTCGCGAATTCTTTTTTGTTCACTTTATGAACACTTTTTTCCTTTTTTTATGAAGCACTTTCAATTTTTTAAAAAGTGGTTTACTGCCGCTTTTCCTGTTTTGTAAGGAGGTGCTAGTGAACAAAGATGCTGGAAAAAAGCAACATTTTCAAAAAGAACAAACGCTGGGAAAAGAACGAAAGGCGCAAAAAGATCGGAAGGAAAGAAAAAAGCTGAAGGAGCGAAAAGAAAGTTACGATAATCCCTGGAAGAGAATTATTGAAAAATTGTTTCCCGATTTTTTGGCTTTCTTTTTTCCGGATGTGCACAGCGCAATCAACTGGCAGCATGCCCCAGAGTTTTTGAATACGGAATTGCCTAAAATTTTGCGTGATGCGGATGGTGGAAATCGCCATGCCGACAAAATTGTGAAGGTGCGCTCGAAACAGGGTTTTGACGCCATTATTGTTGTTCACATTGAAATTCAGGTTTCTCATGACACGAATTTTGCGCGGCGCATGTACGTGTACAACTCTCGGTTGAGTGAAACCTTTGGCGACAATGTGGTGAGTTTGGCAGTTTTGGCCGATTCTAACGCGAACTGGAAGCCACAAGTGTTTGAACGGCGTTGTTTGGGCTCGGAGTTGCGGTTTGCTTTTTCGATGGTTAAACTGTTGGAGTTGAAGGAGCGTTGTTGGGATGCTGATCCTCAGGGAAACCCGTTTGCTTGGGTGGTTCGAGCGCATCTCGACATTATGGCAACGCGCAAAGACCCCAGGGCTCGTTTGGAGCGCATGAAGTCTTTGTACCCCGCGTTTTATGCGGCGGTTATTGAAAACCGTGTGATTCTGGAGTTACTGATATTTTTTGATTGGGTATTTAAACTTCCTCGTGAGTTGTGCGAGGACTTTGATAAATTTTTAGGGACATTGGAGGCGAACGTGGGAAAACCATATATTCCAAGATTTGCAAGGGCGGAGCGCGGAAAGGGTGTGCAGGAAGGAATTCAGCAAGGAATTCAGCAAGGAATTCAGCAAGGAATTCAGCAAGGAATTCAGCAAGGAATTCAGCAAGGAATTCAGCAAGGAAGGCAGCAAGGAAGGCAGCAAGGAAGGCAGCAAGGAAGGCAGCAAGAAGGCGCAGCCAAAGTTCAACGCGCCCTTGAAAAACGTTTGAATGGATCGAGCGGTAATTATGTTGCGTCTTTGTCGCATCTTTCCCAGGAAGAGATCGACGAACTTTTTGATTTTTTGCTGGATACAACCGACATTGAAAAAATCAAAGCCTGGTTTGCGTCGCACGAAAAGCTCAGGAATACGCAGGATGAGCATTGAGATTGAAAGGCGTTTTGCGTATTTCAATGCACTTGCCTGCCTTGTTGTTGTCTTTTATGGAATGAATGTAAATATTTCTGTTCCCGTTCCCGTTCCCGTGAAAAGTTATCTCGGTTCATTGATCGCGTTGTTGTTCTCAATCGCGTTGTCGGAGGTTTCGGAAGAATTTCCGAACAGAGCGCTCGTATGGTCAATCACCTTATCGAGTGTCTCTATTCCCAGGCATCGATGCCTATAGACAAGTCTCCTGTTGGCAGCTAAAAAAAGAATCGGATGGAAAGCGAAAATACGAGCGTCACTCGCAGAGGAGATGGCTAAATGAGACACCGTGCTGCATTTTGTGTGATCGTTTCAGTTTTTCTTCTGGTAATGACCGCTGTTTTGTTGTGGCCCCTAAAGTCGGAAGTCGTGTTACCAACCATTGATGACTCTGCCGGTAGCGTGCGCCCCCTTCTTATTCCGGCTCAACAAACGGTTGGAAACGTCACAACCCTAAGAGGAGAAGTGAGGTTTCCTGAAAGAGCGACAGCCCTTTCCAATATTGGTTTTCTCATTGATACATCCGGTGTTCCCGTTTCCAACTTTAAGTTCGAGTGGAAAACTCCTTCAGGAAAGCTTTGTCTGAAACAAATTCCTTCAACTCAAAAAGTACATACGTGGACTCCAATTTGGTTTGAGATCCTCTCAGAGTGTACGAACGCAGAACTCAAACAGGTGGTTTTGACTGTGACTAGTGGCAGTTACTTTCAAGTAAAAACTTCACCATGGCTGAGCGAAAATGTCCATAACCCAGGATTTGCAGCGTATTCACATCTTGGAGAAGTTTTGTATTTTGCGGGGTTCTACAATCTTAAGCCTGTTTCGTCTTGGTATCATCCTCGTGCCGCGTGGATCTTTCATATGTGGAGGTGGGATGAGTACGGCGTTTGGGGTTGGGTTTTGGGAAGCGTGCTGTTGACAATTTTTGTGCTAGGGTCGGCTTTGAGTCTTGCCGTTGTGGCAAGATTTATGAGTGGATCGCAAATCATGCGGTTGCAAACATCATGGTTTAAAGCTGGCCTTTCGCTATTCTGCGCTGCGTTCTTTTTGAGTTCACTCTATGCAACATTCTCGCCACCATTTCAGGGGCCCGACGAAGCGACGCATTTCAAAACGTTTTCTGTTGCGGCTCAAAGGCCAGAGCTCCAACACCAAGCGCTGGAATTGGCGAATCGAAGTCACTATTCTCGGCTCATGTGCCATATGATTGAACGACTTTCAGGGCGTTGCTTAACTGAGCCAATGATTGGCGGTTGGCCATCCAGCGTTTGGATTACTGGAGGAGCGGCTCGCAGTCCGTGGGCCGATTGGATTTGGCGTGCATTTGCATCTGTTGTGCCAACATCTTCTTCTGCAGCTTGGCTTCATTGGGGGCTGCGAATTTTGAACGCGTTCTATGTGGCTTTCTTTCTTTCTATAGCTGCGGCTCTTCGTTTACGAACCCTTAGGGATTCGGATGAACTTTCTTTTGCAGAATTCACCTCATTTCTTGCAGCAGTTTTCATTATTCCCACGTTTTGGCATTTTTCCAATCACAACTCTAACCATCCTTTTATGATGGCACATTATGTTGTTCTTGCAGTGTTTGCGTGGGCCATTTTGTCGGCACAAAGAATGTTGCTTGCGGAGTGGTTTTTTCTGGCCATTTCTACCTCAATAGCCTTGCTATCGGGGCGGGCGGCGCTACTTGCGTTGGTTCCTGTTGCTGGTTTTGTTGGTCTTCGCTTTTTCTTGCTCGGTTTCCAAAACATTCCTTGGAAAGCTGTAGTGGCGCAACTTCCTTCCGCTGTGTTCACTTTTCTTTTTCCTGTCTTTATTCTCTGGTTGTTTCGTGCGCATCCGTACGGTGCACTTTTTGCGCCTTTTATGACATCAAACACGTCAGGATTGCTTTTGGTTTTTGGAGGAGTGGTTTTTATTTCGATGGGTCTTTTCCTAACG
>CAIZES010000149.1 GCA_903932045.1 uncultured Silvanigrella sp.
AAATTTTCCCTGAATTTTGCGACACAACTGAATTCCCGACATACCCGGAAGCATCCAATCGATAACAGCAAGGTCGGGACCACCAGGCCCCATAGCCTGGAGCGCGGTCTCGGCTTTGTCGAAACAAGAGACCCGATATCCGTTCCTCTCAAGATGAAGTCGAACCAATTTTTGAAGATCGGGTTCGTCTTCAATCAGAAAAATATGAGACTGCAACTGCATTTTTCTAACTCCTCACGGCGATTTCAATTCCGTACGCGAATAGGGGTGCCGAACATCCTGGCCCGACGTTGCGTAAATAACATCTTCGGCGATATTAGATGCATGATCCCCAATTTTTTCTAAATTTCTAGCTATCAAAATAAGGTCGAGTCCTTGCTTCACTCCCAATGTTCCCTGTTCCATAAGCTCAATGGTTTTTGCAAATATGGCATTCTTGAGTCCATCAACGACATCGTCCATTTTTAAAACTTTTTCGGCTACGCGCTGATCGTTGCGCACAAAAGCGTCCAAAGCACTTCGAACCATATCACGCGTTGCAGGACACATTGCTGCGAAGTCATTTCGCGTATCCAAATCCAGCGGACGACCCGCTAGAGCGCGTTTTGCATTACCAGAAACATTTACAGCTTGATCACCAATACGCTCCAAATCGGCGTTAATTTTAATGACAGCAACAATAAATCTCAAATCACTCCCCATGGGCTGCTGAGTGGCCAAAAGTCGCACGCAAAGTTCATCAACAAGAATGTGCAAACGATTGATACGATTTTCGATGTCTTTTACATCCTGTGCTCGCTGAGAACTGGATGCAAGAAAACCCTCCACAGCAAGAGCAATAGCCTCTTCGGCCAAACCGCCCATTTCAATTATTTTATTTTTGAGTTCGTGTATTCCTACTTGTACATGTCTGTCCATTTAACCAAATCTCCCCGTAATATACCTCTCGGTTTCGGACTTTCTTGGATTCGTAAATATTTCGCCTGTTCTACCAAACTCAACCAAATCACCAGAGAGCAAAAAAGCTGTTGTATCGGAAATTCTTGCGGCCTGTTGCATATTGTGAGTCACAATCACAATGGAAACCGTTTTCTTAAGTTCCACTAAAAGCTCCTCAATTCGAGCTGTTGAAATGGGATCTAAAGCGCTTGTTGGCTCATCCATTAAAATAACCTCTGGAGCCATGGCAAGCGCACGAGCAATACAAAGACGCTGTTGTTGCCCACCAGAAAGACTCAGCCCTGGTGCGCTTAATTTGTCTTTGACCTCATCCCAGAGTCCAACCTGTTTCAAGCAAGCCTCAGCAATGTCATTTAACACATAACCCTTTTTAACACCCGCCAATTTGAGGCCGATAATGACATTTTCAAAAATACTCATGGCCGGAAATGGATTGGGCTTTTGAAACACCATTCCAATGTGTCGCCTGACATTTGCTGGTTCAGAAAACATATCATAAATATTTTTCCCCTGAAAATTCACAACGCCTTTAGCTCGTGCCCCTGGAATTTCCTCGTGCATCCTGTTCAGACATCGCAAGAATGTTGATTTTCCGCATCCAGAAGGACCAATAATCGCGCTCACAGTCCGTGAAAAAAAATGCAGCGACACAGATTTTACAACGTGGTGAGAACCAAACCAAGCGTCCAAGTCTTTCGACTCAAGAATAGTTTGTGATTCAAAATTATCTCCATGACCAACAAGACTAACATGACCATTATGACTGCTGTAAGACCCGTTATGACCGCTGTAAGACCCGTTATGTTCCATATTTTTTTCCCGAAAAAAGAAAGCGCGCAAAAAGACTCATCCCCAAAACCAACAAAACCAGAAGAAGAGCCCCGCCCCACGCCTGCTGATGCCATTCTTCCGATGGACTTGTTGCATAGGTGTAAATTTGCACCGGCAACGAAGAAATGGGTTGGGTTGCCGAAAAGCTCCACAGTCGACTGTTCAGCGCAGTAAAAAGCAGAGGCGCGGTTTCGCCTGAGGCTCTAGCCACTGCCAAAAGCACCGCAGTGAAAAGCCCTTTTCGACTTCCACGCAACACAATGCGCATCACAACCTGCCAACGAGGAAGTCCAAGAGCCAAACCGGCCTCGCGAACATGAACAGGAACCAAGCGCAATATTTCTTCGCTAGTGCGTGCAATAACGGGGATCATAATCACAGAAAGAGCAAAGCCACCCGCAAAAGCCGAAAATCCACCAAAGGGCAAGACGGCAACAAAATACGCAAACAGACCAACCACAATAGAAGGAACCCCTGCCAGCATTTCAGCGCAAAGACGAACAATCGACGCAAAACGACTCTCTTTGCTCGACTCAGCCAAAAATATACCAGCCCCAAAACCAACTGGAATACCCAACAGCGATGCAAATAAAACCAAAATGAATGTTCCGACAATGGAGTGTCCCATCCCTCCACCACTTTCACCATACGGCGCCGGAAGTGAGGTCAGAAACTCCCAGGAAAGGGCACCAATTCCTTTCGAGATCAGAAATCCAAGAATAGCAACAAGTGGAGAAACGGCCAAAATAGCAAGAATAGAAAGCACTAAATTTGCAAAAATGTTCTTTCTTTTACGCTTTGCTTGCGTAGTTACCATAAATTCAAGCAAAAGCTTTTTTGTGGCTATTTCCATTTGGCAGCACTCCGTTTTGCAATAATTCGCGCAACGGCGTTCACCACCAACGAAATAACAAGCAAAAGCAAACCCACAGCCATTAAAGCGGCAATGTGGCGAGAATCAGACGCTTCAGCGTATTCATTTGCAATAAGACTTGCCATACTTTGGCCCGGATCAAAAAGACTTAACGAAACTGCATTTCTGTTGCCAATGACCATTGTCACAGCCATAGTTTCTCCCAATGCACGCGCAGTTGCAAGTACCGCCGCACTCAAAATTCCTGGCTTAGACGGCGCCAATACAGCCACTCGAACCGCTTCCCAACGAGTCGAACCCAACCCAAGAGCAGCTTCTCGTTGATGCTGCGGCACTGCAGAAAATATCTCACGAACAATGGCTGCCATTGTTGGCAAAATCATCAGAGCAAGCACCACGCCGGCCGTAAGTATTCCCACGCCGTAGGAAGGCCCTCTAAAAATGGGAACATATTCTCCCAAAGGATAAAAAATTGGAGCAACATGATCACGAATAGCCGGAGCAAGAACAAAAAATCCCCACAGCCCAAAAATAACACTTGGAACTGCTGCAAGCATCTCTATTAGAAACGAAAAAACAGAAGCAACACGCGCCGGCGCAAGCTCTTTGAGAAAAATTGCAGCACCAACACCCAACGGGGCGGCTATTGCAATTGCAATTGAGGACGACACGAGTGTGCCAAAAAGCACTGCAAGCGCACCAAACTGACCATTCACTGGATTCCATGTTTGCGTTTGCACAAAATCGCTCAAACCGTGCCGAATGACAGGCCAAGCGCCTACCGTTAAAAAGATTGCAACAGAAAACATAAGCAGGACAATAAAAACACCGAAGGCGCCTAGTATTGTCCTAAAAATTTTCTCACTTAAGCTCGATGACATTGAGAGCCTTCTCTACTCGGGAAACAACTTCCGCTGGAAGCTGAGCATAGCTTAAGCTTGGGCATATTTTTTGCCCATCGCGCAAACCCCATTTTATAAATTTCACCAATGGAACACCCACTTCTTTGGACATATTTTTACGAACCAACAAGTATGTGATTCCAGAAATAGGATACGAGGCAGCACCATCTGCATCGGTTATAGACATGCGAAAATCGGAAGGTAACTTTGCAACAGAATCCGCAAAGGCTTGAGTTACAGAATTTGTGCTTGGCGAAACAATTTTGCCAGCCTTATTCTTAAGCGCTGCAACGGGAAGCTTGTTCTTTTCTGCAAATACAAGTTCAACGTAGCCAATGCTATTGGGCGTTTGCTTAATCAAACCACTTACACCGTCGTTACCCTTTCCGCCCAAACCAACAGGCCAATTCACAGCCGTTCCGCTTCCCACTTTGTCTTTCCATTCCGGACAAACCTTACTTAAATAATCCGTAAAAATAGCAGAAGTGCCACTTCCATCGGAACGGTGAACGAAAGTGAGAGGAGCCGACGGAAGAGTCACACCGGCATTCAGAGAAAGCAAACGCTTGTCATTCCATGTAGAGATTTTGCCCATTGCAATACCGCAGGCAGTTTCAGGTGTTAAATTCAAAGGCTTTTGAACACCAGCAACATTGAATGTGAAAACAACCGCACCAAGAGCGGTTGGAACATGCAAAACATTGCCCTTTACTTTTGCAATTTGTTCATCGGTCATAGGAGCATCGGTACCACCAAAATCAACAGTGCCATCAATAAATTGCTTGATACCGCCACCCGAACCAATGGGTTGGTAATTGAGTTTAGTTTCTGGATTCACCTTTTCGAAATCGGAAATCCAACGAGAGTACAAGGGTGCAGGAAATGTAGCACCTGCTCCACTCAAAGAAGCCGCAGCTAATGCGGGAGCAGATACAACCAAACTAACCAAAGAAGAACCCAAAGCACACACAACCTTCATAAAATCCTCCAAGTGATCATTGCGCCCATGACATAGCTCAAAACAACATCTCGCTGTGTCAGGATTGCGTTAGGTTTGCATCAGGGTTTTTAATCACAGTCTCTTTCTTGTTTTGATTTTCTCAGGTTATGTGAGATATCAATTGTTTCGCAACTACTGAACGCGTTTTCAATTGCAAACTTTCTCGCGAAAGGAAGTCAGTTCATGCTCAAAATACGCTTAGGATACATCACTTACTCGCTTGCATTTTTTGTCGGCATTTCCTCGGCTTTGGGTCTGTTCTTTCCGGGCACATATTCCCGCGAACAGCTTTTTTACGCTGCACAAGGCATTGGCCAAGACGCCATCAACCTCATCCTTGTTGTTCCCATACTCGTAGCATGCACTTTCTATGCTCTTCGAGGATCACGACGCGCCCTGTTGTGGTTGGGCGGACCCATCCTCTATTCACTGTATTCTTATATTCTCTACGCATTCACATTGCATTTTAACCAATTATTTTTACTCTATTGCACAACTCTTGGACTTTCCTTTTTTGCTTTCATTCATTGGTTTTTCGTTGCTCAAACACAAGTCACTCAAATAAAAATATCTCAATGGACGTTTTTAAAATCAGCTGCAATGCTCCAAATCGTCATCGTGCTGTTTTTCGCACTGTTATGGCTTTCTGAAATTATTCCCGCACTCATTCGAGCTCAAGTTCCACAAAGCATCACCACTAACGGCCTTGTTACCAATCCTGTGTTTGCACTCAATCTTTCCATTGTTCTTCCGGCCCTTATTATTTCGGCTTTCCATCTCTTAAAAAAACAAACCTTGGGAATTGTTCTCACACCTGCTTTGTTGGGTTTTGCGTTCTTAATGTCGGCTGCCATTGCATCGATGGTGCTTTCCACAAAGCTCTTTGGGCTGAAATCCGACTTTTCCGTTGCCGCAGTTATGATAACCCTCTCCATTTTATGCGCATACATCATGCAGAAATTTGTTTCATCTATCACAACTTTCCCAAAAACCATTTTACTCATTGGAATTCCTGGATCAGGCAAAAGCACCTTCGCAAAACAACGGTATACGGCTGACGATTTTGATATTCACTCCACCGACTCCATACGAGGTGAACTCTTTGGAGATGAGAACACACAAGGCGACTGGCAAAAAATTGAAGGCGTTTTAAAGCTACGCGTGGCTGCATCTCTCGAAAAACAAAAAACACCCATCATTGATGCAACCCACGCTCAAAAAGAACATCGCACCAAAGCCATTGCCTGGCTCAATCGCCTCGGCGCGGAAGTGCACGGACTTTATGTAGCCACTCCAGTGGAAGTCTGTCACAGTCGCAATAACTCTCGAACCCGGGTTGTTCCTGAATATGTTATCAATGGAATGCACGATGCCCTCGCAAAAAATCCACCCTCCAAAGAAGATGGATTCGAGGCTATTGAAATGGTCACACCTTAAACGCCTTAAGCATTTCTAAAGGGGCCAAAATCCTTTTAACAGGGCGTTCGCATCTAAAAACCTAAGGTTTTAAGATTGTTAGAATTGTGATAAGAGAGGTCTCAAACTTTCAAAAATGAGGCCACTTATGAACTCGTTACTCACATCATTCGAAGATATTGAAGATCCACGTATCGATCGTACCAAGAAAAACCCAATTAAAGAGAGGCGAAAAGCAAGAGTCTTTCGACTTCTTGGGGTTTACCTTTTACATAGGAAAATCACAGGAAAAGAAGAGGCCGATACCTAAGCTAAAAACCAGTCGAAAACGATTTACGATCAAGCTTCAACGCGTGCGTGAATGGATGGTAGTCAGTAGACATAAACA
>CAIZES010000150.1 GCA_903932045.1 uncultured Silvanigrella sp.
AGCCACACCTCAAATCCCGAATAGAATTCCTACACTTGTTCAAAAATCGGCCACTTCAACGAGCCCGCGACACGCGGCACGCTGACCACCACGACAGGCGCGGACGTCAGGTTTACGTAAACGGAACCCGGAAATCGTGGCCTTCGACGTGCCGCGTGGACTTAGAAGTGATCGCCCCATGTCAAGCCTGTTTTAGATAAGACAGCCGTGGTAGAATGTGTTCCCTGTTTGAAAGAAAATGAAACTGAGTGATAGAATGGGCTCGGCAGAGGCTTGTTTGAAATGGGCCAATCAGAATGCTCGGTTTTTCGGCATAGTATTACCGATACAAAGCAAGTCACATTTAAATTTGATGGTAAGCCCATTAACGATGGAAAAGATCTTTGCCAACCTGAGAAGCCTGAATACAAGTGGCATCAATGCAAGCAAAGCTCTTGTTCAAGAAGCAAAGCTTTTCTCTAAGTGGGGAAGCAAATCTATCGTTCAAGATAGCTTTGGAATTTCGTTCAATACCAGCCAATATAGCCCGAGGCTGCTGATTGTTTTTACAAATTCTCCGAAATCAACGGGCTTGCGAATGTAGCTGTTGGCTCCAAATGTGTAGCTCGTTACCAAATCACTTTCCTCGGTTGATGATGTTAGAATGACAACGGGTAAGAGCCTAGTGCGTTCTGCTGCTCGCAGTTTTTCCAATATTGCTAGGCCACCAATTTTGGGAAGTTTCAGATCGAGAATAACCAATGCAGGCATAACGCTGCCGGGGTTTGCAAAATACTCCAACACTTGTTCGCCGTCGCGAAAAATAACAAGCGGATTTGCCAGTCCGCCAGTTTTGCGAAAGGCTCGAAGCATGAGTTCAATGTCGTCTTCGTTGTCTTCCACTACAACAATTGGAATTTTGTTTGAGTGGGACAGAGAATTTGTCATTACTGTATCTCCTCAGAAAATTTGAAACCGAAAAATTTAGGACGTTGCATTTTTTAACTCAAAATAGAATGTGGCACCTTTTTCAACTTCAGCCTGAGCCCAGCAGGTTCCGGCATGGCGCAATATAATGCGTTTTACGATTGCTAAACCAACTCCAGTTCCCGAAAATTCTTTTGAGCTGTGCAAACGTTGAAAGGCTCCGAAAAGTTTATCGGCGTACTTCATACTGAAACCAGCGCCGTTGTCGCGAACAGCAAAGGTGCTGGTTTGTGCTCCTTTTTCCACGCAAAGGAACTCAATCTGTGGGTGTTTGGTTTGTTTGGTATACTTCCAGGCATTACCAATAAGGTTTTGTAAAACATTGCGCAAAAGAGTTGGATCGCCGAGTACCATGAGGTTCTCTGAAATTTCGAAATGCACTTTTCGTTCAGGCTCCGCAAACTGAAGTTCGGCAACAATTTCTTTTGCCATGGAGCTGAGGTTGCATGTTTCTATTTTGAGATCGGCGCGCGACACTCGCGAGAGAAGAAGCACGCTATCGATGAGTGTGTCCATTCGGTTGGCAGCATCTCTGACTCGCGTAAGGTACATTTTTCCGTTGTCGTCCAGTTTCTCTGAATAGTCTTCCAGAACAGCACGGCTAAAACCTTCAATTGCGCGTAATGGAGAGCGAAGATCGTGAGATACGGAATAAGAAAACGACTCGAGTTCGGCATATGCGCTTTCCAGCGCAAGTGTTTTTTGACCCAGATCGGTGTTGGATTGTTGCAAATGGCTCTCAACTTGTTTGCGTATTAGAATTTCGGCATTGAGTTCGTCGCGTGACGCCATGGTTTTGTGCAAACTTTGAGACATGGCAACAAAGGATCGGGCAAGATCGCCAATTTCGTCATCGCGGGTGTCTTCAGTAACGTGGTTGAAATTGGCTGTTCCTAATTGAGTCATATTATGCTGGAGATTAATAAGAGGCCCAAGAATGTTTATTTTAATTCTAGTGGCAATAACAAATGTGATCGAAGCCACGATAACCGAAAAGAACAGAGCAATGCATATGAAAAGGTTAAAAATGGAAACAACGGCTTTCATGCTGGCGTAGTGTAGGGCTTGCATGAAGTTAAGAATGTCCGCCAAGCGAGTGCGGAGCTGACCAAACAGAAGTGCCTCTTTTTCGCGATGAAGATCTGTTGTTTCTGGAGTATTTTTAAGCGCAGCGTAGTTGTCGAAAATTGACTCCATTTCGGAAATAGCACTGTTGAGTATTTCGTACTCGTTACGGCTCAGTGAGGAAGTGATAAGGGGTGAATGAATTTTTTCTGTCACAATTCTGTACTGAATTTTCCACTGTTTTTTGCTGCGCTCATTTTTGGTGAGAAGATATTCGTACGTTTGCGATTCAAGTCTTTGGGTTTCCCAAATGGCAGCAGCGGTTTGATCGTGTACGTTGCGCGAAAAGCTCGCTTTTTGGCCAAAGATACACAGAAATGTAGCTAACACTAACGCTGCTCCCCATGCGCAGCCTATAATGACTTTCACTTGCGTTGCGATTCTCATAATTCCTCAATAAATGCGTTTTCAGAGTCTACGAGTGTTATTGTATCAGTGTATCAGAGTTACGCCATGGTGCCGAACTTGCTCCAAAAATGTGGGTTCAAACAAATCTAGCAAGTTGGGTGTTGAGTTTTTTTGTTGTTGGCATTTTCTGCAAATATGGTGGCACTAATATGTTAACAGGAAGTCACCCAAACGGAGAAAATAAAGGTGGAGCCTCTTCCTATTTTACTAACGACGTGTATTTCGCCTCCCATGCGTTCTACTATTTGTTTGGCTATGGTAAGACCTATTCCCAGCCCACCTTGTTTGCGGGTAAGAGAGCTATCCACCTGAAAAAATGGCTCAAAAATGGATTCAAAGTGTTCTTTTGCAATGCCTATTCCGGTGTCGGAAATGGAAAATTGAAGGAGCAGTTTCTGGGTGGATGGCACTGTTTGCAGAAGGTCGACATCGATATGTATGCTGCCTTCGTGGGTAAACAAAACTGCATTTTTTGCGAGGTTGAAAAGAACTTGCCGCAAGCGCACGGAGTCCACGGTGACGTGGGCGGGGATTGTATCAGAAACTTTGTAGCTGAATGACAAACTTTTTTTGCCATCGTAGGTTGAAACCGATTCAAGAACAGAGGCAACATTTTCACGGATATTGGAGTCTGTGGGGCAAAATTCAAATTTTTGCGCCGCAACTTCAGAAATAAAGAGCAGAGCGTCGAATATGGCAATGAGTTCTTGTGCCTTGCTCAGAACGCCTTTGCAGTAGGCATCGCGTTCATCAAGGTTTATTTTTTCGACATTTGCAAGGATTTCTGTGTACCCAATAATTCCATTCAGAGGCGTGCGAATTTCATGGCT
>CAIZES010000151.1 GCA_903932045.1 uncultured Silvanigrella sp.
GAATCGACATTTTTTGGTACAGCCACGGGAGAGCATGGACTACTTCATGCAGCACAAAACGGTGTCCTTGTCGTTGAGGATGCGCACCTACTTCCAGCAACTATGTTGGAGCGGTTCCGCATTACGTCATCACGAAAAAAGAGTCGCACAAACAGTGGTGCTGTAATCAACGGAAACTCCGTCCGCCTCATCTTTACAACTCTTCCCGATACCGAAAATCGGCACGTTGCTGAAGCACTCGAAACGACCATCGCTCCAAACAAAGTGATCATTCCTCCCTTCTCTGAGATGTTGGGTGAGTCGCGGCAAATTGTCGAGTTCCTTATCGCTCGCCTTGCGCCCAAAGGAATGAAACCAGAAAAAGGCGTTATTCGAGAACTGCTCGATCGCATTCACGCTGCAAGCAGCCAAGTTACTTTCCGAAGCCTTTCAGCAACGATTGAGCAGGCCGTTACGCATGCTGCGAGCGAGGGACGAAATACTCTACTGGCAACCGATTTTGGAACATTTGACGGGCTTTACGATCAAACTGTCGGAGCTATTCCCAAAGAGTTGCGCCAGTTTCTCCTTGCCGGCGACGACCGAGTTGGAGTCGCAAAGTGGCAAGAACTCTATAGGATTATTCGGAGCGGTACATTTTCCGAAGCGCAAGAACACCTGCGAAAAATGATGGTCGAGTACGCCATGATCAGGTATAGAGGTAACAAGACGAAGGCAGCTGCACAGCTAGGTATTGCACGGCAGCATCTGTACAAGCCGGCACTGAGAGAGTTCCACTCCATGAAGGAGCCTAGGCACGGAATTTCGAACGAGGTTTGTGATGACTACTTATGATGTCAGCTACCAGTTCGTTGATAACCCAACCACAGAAGAATGCCTGCTTCTCGTTCATGGCGGCCCAGGGATGTCGTGCGACTATTTTTCACCCGCCATTGATGCACTTTCCCAAAAGCTCGCCGTCGCCACTTTCAATCAAGGTCAGCTGGGAGATTTCACTCTCAACGGCGTCTTGCATGAACTTCTTTGGGTTGTCGAAAATCTCAACCAGAAAGGCAAGAAAGTAACGCTTCTTGGACACTCGTTTGGTGGATCTCTTGTTCTTGAATTCTACCGCCGTTTCCCCCAGAAGGTTAGCCGACTGATTTTGTGCTCGTGGGTCTACGACAATTCGTTTTCTGACTTCAGGACTAAAAACTACGCGAACAAGTCTCTGCTGGAAGAAGTTACTCAGAAATCAAATGAGATTCCCACAACCGAAAGTCCAGATGCTGCTTATCGCAGCGCATGTCTTGCCTGGCTTCCCTTGTATTTCCCGAAAGAGTCACGGGACAAAGGGCGACGTGTACTGTCCGACACGAAATACAACGCGACATTAAGAGACGCGCTGTGGACCGAGTTCATGGAATCACTGAACCTAGAATCCACCATCGCATCAGTCGCGATACCAACTTTGAGCATTGCTAGTGCCGACGACGGAGTAGTTTTGCCAGACTATACCGCCAAAGGAGCAAGTCTAAATACCAGATTCATCGTTCACAAGACGATGCCCAATTCAGGCCATTTTCCGTTTATTGATGATTGTTCTCTATTCGCAAAAACAGTGTGTAACTTCGTTTTCCAGCGACGAGGTGATGCTCTATGAAGTATTGCAAAGTTTCGGCACTAATAACGACAATAAGCCATTCTGAACCAGCGTTATCAGACGCCAACAAAGGATGAGGTCATGAACTTCGACGTTCGCAACAAATGGAACAATGGCTCAGAATTTCCCTTGATTTGCTTTTTTTGTATTGATACCTTTGCAAAGCGATCAATGTGTGCATTGGTACCCGCAACAGTTTGATGAACTTAGTTCACCACTCGACATAAGGAGAGGACTTTATGAACCAGAAGAGGATTGCAACAATTGCTAGTTTGCTTGCCACTTACAATGTTTCGGCTCTCGCTTGCGAAGTTTCCGCAGAGTCAAAACAGGCCACAGATGTTTTGAACCAAGGGGATATTGCAAGATCATTTGATGAAATTGGAGCAATAACATTTCTCCTCATAAACACGGAACGAGTTCCCGGCAAATCAAGTCGAACATCCGTAAACGAAAAGTGAAACGTTAAATTGATCACGTAAGGCTCCCCTCATAGCGATCAATGGCTAACATTTACTTTCTTGACCAGTTTTTCTAGTCAATCACCTTTCGAGGTTTTTCGATGAAAAGGTTCTTACCCAGTGAAGGCATTTATCGGAGGCTCGCCAAAGTATTTCTTTCGTTTCTCGTTTTTTCTGCTGGCGTTCTTCCTTCCTCTCTGCAAGGAGATACTACGGAGAGGTCAAATCAAATCAACTCGAATGTATTCACTGTTACGGTGTCTTTTCCAAAACCACCCAAGCTCCATCACCTTGGTGACTGGCAAGCCTTCGAGTCGATTATTATTCACTCTTGTTCCCTTAGACTTGTAAGAAATCGCGCGGGACAGGTCTTGCCTGACTTAGCAGAATCATGGTCAGTTTCTCCTGATGAAAGGACAATCGTATTCAAGTTAAGAAAAGATGCGGTGTTTACTGATGGTAGTCCAATAGAAGCGCGCCATGCTGCCCATGCCATCAGCAGGCATATTGCTCTGAACGGGCAGTATGCGGACTCAATGAGACAAGAGATCGTCGGTGCAGAGAAAATCCACAATCCTAAGGACCAAGTTTCTGGTATAGAAGTCACTGACAAACGTACACTGACAATCAAGCTCGCAAAACCTGCTCCAGAATTCTTTTCGGATCTTGGTATGCTTTCGTTTTCGGTATTCCGCGAGCGGGATGTGTCGCCAACAAAGGATGTAATTGAGACAACTTTCGCAGCGTCTGGACCTTATAAAATATCGTCATTCAAGGACGATATTGTGGTGCTCGAACGTAATCATAAACACTGGGATAAAGAACTCCTTTCAATTATCCCGGAAACAATTCGCATCATTCCAAACACGCTGATTCCGGATCTTGACCGTCTTCTTGCCGGAGAACTCGATGTTGCTCGCGCCGATGCATCGTCATTGAACCTTGCCGCCCTGGATGAAAAGGGGATCCAGAGAGTGCCTACCGGCATTATGCAGTACTACCTCGACCCGGACTTCAAGGGGCCAACGTTTTCAAGTTTTCCTCAACTTGTTCGCTTACTAAACATCGCACTTGATAGAAACTTGTTGGTTGCCGAAATGGAAAAGGACAAGCAAACAAACTTGATTCCGATTTCCGCCTTTACAGGGAACATCGAGTCGCTGGACAAGTCCGAGAGAGTTCGCAATTCATCCATGACCAAGGAAAGAGAAAATGCCAAGAACGAAATAAGAAACATAGCCGAAGCTATGAGGAAAAAGGGAATTCAACTGAAATTCGCAGAACGTTCACAAAACCCTCTTGTTACCTCAATCAGCACTCGTGTTCGTGCGCAATTAAATGCACTTGGCATTCCCGTGGTCAGCGAGTCCGTCACTCCTGCATTCACTTACAGAAACAAACGATTCGGTGAGTTTGATCTCTACATCAACAGAGAACCATTTGACACCGAAAAACCCTTGCGAGCCCTTAAGTTCATTATCGGCACCGATGCCGAAAGAACCAACATCTCGCCAACACATCCGGTATTTGAAGTCGTGAGTAGAAAGCCTCAAACGTACGAAGAGCATCTCAAAGCACTACGAGACTTCAACGCAGTCAATGAGAAAACAGGTTTCGCTATTCCAGTCTTCACGGATAGAACCCTTCTTCTTTTCTCTAACCGTATCAACACATCAAGAGTAACTAGGAATGATTTTATTTGGCACCCGGCAGATGTATCGATAAAGAAGGAGTAATCTCGTGTTGGCATTTGATACATCTCCTGTATCCATTTTTTTTGCCACGGACTCCCCGACCAAACTTCGAATGCCGGCGAGGAGCCAGATTATTGAAACAGTTAATAAACTCAAGAAACTGTCCGATAGCAGAACTATATCCGTGAGGTTTGCCAGCGTCGAAGAGAGTTGCATTCCTTCATATTTGCGTTCACATCTCTTCGTTGACGCATACCTTGGTATCAACAGCTCACTATGTTTCCGTTCTTTTTCTGAGAGAGAGTTTGGCTCGGGAACGGGTTTAGACATTGCATCCGCGTCGTGTCACGCAGTCTGCGAAGCGGCGGAACGGCTCCTTCCAAGACTTGGTGGAACGAAAAGCGCTAGACCGACCGTTCAATCTGCCTTTTCTCTATTTACGGGAAGTTGGACCGAATTTGATTTCGATCCCCTCGACCGAAGCGACAGTAGGAACCCTTTTATCTTTGGAGGAGGGCAAGCTGTGCATCCTATCGCGGAAGAGGCTCTACGAAACGCTTTCTGCGATCTTGTTGAAAGGAACTTTGTTGCGACAGCAACAGGTAATGAGAATTGGTTTGACATTACTGAATCGCTGGTCGAACAGTTCGATTCTTGCCGAGAAACGATGAACTATTGGAAGTCACGCGGATTCGATTTTCACGTTTCCGTTTCAGTTACCGAGTTGGGCCCCTTCGTTGTTGTAGCATCCGCAAAAAACCGAAACCCTGGCGGGTTTCCTTCAACATACCGCGGCTCGGCATGTGACTTTTGTCTTGAATACGCTCCACTTCAGGCCATCTCCGAACTCAATAGAAGTGGAAATTTCGGCCCCTATCAAGAACTAAAGGATGAATGCGATGCGCTAAGTGCGCGTGACAAACTCCATCCTAAAGATTACTATTACGGGTTTCTTTCGCGACTCATCAATGGCGACTGGCTGACTGAATGCTCAAGAAAAGAAGACCAGGCATCGATTTCTCGTCTAACAAACCTTTATCAGCCAACTCCAAACAAAGTACTTCGTGCCATTCTTGGGCGTTATGGAGATATTTTTGTCGTTCCATATTGCAGCGCGGGTGATTTGGCTATTTTTGGCTACAAGATATGTGTTCCTGGTCTCTCTTTGGCAGCGGTAGAGCGGGTAAATCTTTAGATTTTTAGGGAAATTTGACGCATGACAAAATTACATTTTAGACGCAACTTCTCTTCGTATACCGCTATAGTAACACTTATAGGAGCTGGACTCACAAGTCTGGTGAGCATTGCAGCAATATGGAAGTTCTTACCTCCATTTCTTTGGAATCTGACACAAGAGAGCACTTATGAGGCTATGCATAGCATGGAAGCTAACATAGGTGGTTACCTCCGTGTTGGCGATTGGGATGGCGCTGCTCAAGTTCTCGACATTCAGAATACCGCCGGCAGAGAGCGTGTTCAGTTCGTGCTCTACAGAGGCGATACCAAAACATTCATCGGAACTCCCAAGCTATCGGACGCAACACTCACCAAGGTCGCAACATATGTCGCATCTTGTCACCAGGATTTTTGCGCTCCTTACCAGATCTCCGAAACGGATTCTACAAGAGCTTGGCGCATATTGGTTTCCCAAGAACTGCAGGGATACGCTGCACAGCAGCTCAGAACTCTTGCCATAGTGAGCTCTAAATCAATCGACAACACTTCGAACCATTTCCTCCTTCTCGTAGCAGCGATGGTTCTCGCATCCACGATTCTCTCGGTTTTTGTCTCCGCATTTTTATTGGGGAAAAAACTCGGACGGCCACTTTCCGCGCTTGCAAATTCACTACGAAATCCCGAGATAAGCCGAAAGGATCTTGAATCCATTTTAAGCCAAGGCGTGTATGAGGAAGTTCGCATCACAGGAGAAGCGATCCAGCAGTTGTGGCTTCGAATTGAATTAGCGGAACAAGCAAAAGTGGAACAACAGAAAAGTGCGGCTATCGCGCAAATGACGCAGATGCTGGCGCACGATGTTCGCAAGCCGTTCTCAAGTATTTTAATTGCTCTGGGTGCGTTAGCAAAGGTGAAGACTCCTGCCGATGTTAAAAAGATTACTGAACTGGCAGTGCCTGAAATTCGTCGGTCACTTGAGAGTGTGAATGGGTTGATTCAAGATGTCATTGAGATCGACTCCAAGGCTCAGATTGCTCCGGAAAGGGTCAACACGACCGATTTTATCGAAAAAGCACTGATGGAGGTCTTCCGCGTCTACTCAAAAGCCAACACGGAAATTCTGTACAGTTTGAAGCATACGCGTGAACTCAACATTGAGCAGGCAAAGGTTTTGCGCGTCTTCTCAAATATTATTGGAAATAGTGTAAGTGATCAGTACGCCAGTCGTGATCTCAATTTGATCTGAAAATATACTCACCTCTATCTAAAAAGAGAGGTGGAAAATGGATATAGAGCGAGTTCTGGACTCCGAATTGATTCTGAGAAAAA
>CAIZES010000152.1 GCA_903932045.1 uncultured Silvanigrella sp.
AAACTCGCCCCATGTGATTCCCATTCAAACAATCGTTAAAAAATATGGACCCATTGATTGGACTTCGCCGTGATTTGATTTTGGGTTTTTGATGAACAGACTTTTGAATTGTGGCCGTTTGAACTTAGGAATGGAGCTTGGATATGGTGAAAATAAGGATTTCTGTCGCAATGGCAGTTGCCGTTGGGTTGAGTGCCTCGGGTTGCATATGGAAAACCAGTTCCGAAACGCAGTCCAAAAACATTCCTTCAATGACAGTGAAAGATGATTCTGATGGCGTGCTTTTTGGCACACTGAGAGCGAATCCTCCCGTTTCCGTGAATTTGCAACAGGAAATTAAAAGACAGTTTTTGATGGCGGTGGAGCAATCTGGTGTGATGAAAGTTATTGCCGGAAGCAATGGTGAATTGAGTCTCACTGAAATTGGCATCGCAAGAACTGAAGGCACTATTTTTGATATTAATGTTGGTGTTGGTGGCAGTGTTTCAGTGCGACAACAACCCATTCTCCTTCCTGGGGGGGCGGAGGGAAATCAACCTGCCAGTTCTAATCAGCAGCAACAGGGATCTAATAATCAGGCTAGCACTTACAACCAGAACGGGTTAGTTCAAGTTGGTGGTGGGGGAATTTCATCCTGTCAAAGTTTTTCTCCCGCAAGTATGGGAACCAATGCATTGCAGGCGATGTATCATGTGGAGGCTTCAAATTATAATGTGTCATTTGCTTTTCAGGAAAAGGTCACATCAGCGGCAGAAGGTGAAATTCTTCGTTATCAGCTCAGAAATCCTCTCATGGTTGAAGAAACTTTCCGATTGGCCTCAAGCAGCAGCATTACTTTCAACGCCATCAAGCTTTTGCCTAAAACAGTGAGTACCATTGTGGCGCGATTTTTTGACGACATCAGCGTTGCGCTCAGTGGTGGTGTTTGTTTTGAGCGTAAATCAGAGTTGTCTACACGGATGTATTACAAGGCCGAAAAAGAAGGCATGACCGAACTCATGCGTGATTTTTCTACCGACATCATTTTCCCGCTTTGTCAAAATATTGTCAGAAAACAGGGAGGCGATATGACAAAGTGTGGCTTTAAATTGCCTCAGTTGAGCGATCCGGTGAGCGAACTTGCCAAGCGTTTTGAAACAGCTGTTGCTGATGTGAATGCTTGTAAGAAAACCGAGCTTGTGGAGGGTTTTCTGCCCGTTTACAAGCTCTATTTTGCATTGCCGGCAGGCTTGGAAACCTATGCGCAAGGGGCAAAAGTCTTCCTCTATGAAAAGAAAAGTGAAGGTTGGCAAAAGTGGGGATGGGCAAGCGCAATGGGAACAGAAACCAATGACAAATGCCTGCTACCAAAAACTTCGAACAAAAAATGCATTGTTGCAAAATATGGGTCGCAGTTTTTTGATGGAAATTGTGAAGGAATAAATAAGAGCGCTTTGCATATTGGTGCATTTAACGAGGATAAACCGATTATTTTTTAGAATTGCTTCAGAGTTCAGGTTCTAACTCATGAAGTCAGTGTCTTTTTTGCCGTTCTGTTTTTGCCGTTCTGTTTTTGATTTTTTTTAGTCTTTTTCGTTAGACTTGATTTTGGTGAGTTGAAAGGAGAAATGGTTATGCTAAGAAGAAATTTTCTCTGTGCTTGTGTGATAGCTGGAGGGGCGAGTTTGGATGGGTGTTATCCCAAAAGCGTTTCTACAGTGCAGGGATCTGGCATTCCTGGCATTCCTGGGATGACTGTGAAAGATGATGCATCTCTTTTTGGCGCGGCCACAAATCCTCCTGTGTCAACTAATTTGCAGCAGGAAATTAAAAGACAGTTTCTTGCAGCGGTGGCAGAGTCGGGTGTGATGAAAAACATTGCAGGCACCAACGGCGACCTCATGCTGACCGAAATAGGAATAGCAAGGGCAGAAGGCACTATTTTTGATATTAACGTGGGATTGAATGGCTCAATTATTGCCAAACAATCGCCCATTCCTGTTCCAGGGGCTCCTGTTCAACCTGCAGATCCCAATAACCCACAAGCGGGTGCGCAGCCCGTAAACGGGCAACCAGGCTACAACCAGCAAGGCTACGGTCAAACGGGCTACGGTCAAACGGGCTACGGTCAAACAGGCTACGGTCAAACAGGCTACGGTCAAACAGGCTACGGTCAAACAGGCTACGGTCAAACAGGCTACGGCGGTCAAATGGGAG
>CAIZES010000153.1 GCA_903932045.1 uncultured Silvanigrella sp.
AGGAAACTCACAAAGTCAGAAAACAACAAAATGATAGCTGGTTGTTTGGGAGGAATTGCCGAATATTTGGGTTGGGAACCAACTCTTTTGAGAATAGTTTTTGTGTTTTTCAGTATTTTTAGCGCGGCCTTTCCTGGGATGATTCTTTATTTAATTCTGTGGATCATTATGCCCCCAGCTAATAGCTAGTTCGGTTTCAGAAATGGACAAATAGAGTTGCCGATGGCGTTGCGACTTCACTCAAAACGAGAAAAATTATCAGCGTAGGATTTTTGTGATATTTAAAAATGGAGCCGCGCACGCATTACGCAGATAGAATAAGCGAAATTGATGAGCTTACTTAAAAAATTAATCAGCTAAGGTTAATATATTCGAGATCGCTTAGCCAACTTAAGGCGTATTTTAAAATTGGCTTAACCTACTCAAGCAATGCCCTTGAAGGCAATACACAAACAGAAAGTGAAACAAAGGTTGTTTTAGAAGACGGTTTAACTCTTGCTGGGATGTCGTTAAAAGATCATTATGAGGCACAACGGTGCAGTGACGCATACGATTTTATTTGCAATTTTGCCAACAGAAAAATTTTTGTGAAGAGCAAATTTTGGAAATTCACAAACTATTCTATCACAGAATTGACCTTGAAAATGCTTGAAATTCCCTGAAAATGTTTGAAATTGCCTGAAATTCCCTGAAATTCCCTGAAATTCCTTGAAAAGGCTTAAAAAGGCTTGAAAATACAGAAGTATTCCTGTGATTATCGGAACGGATTTTGTGCCTCCTGCTCCGAAAAAGGTGCTTGGCGCGATGAAAAAATTTGTGGAAGACATCTCTGATTTTAAAAAAGATATCATCCCGTTCACGCGGCGGCATTGATTTACAAAGGCCTTGTTGACATTCATCCATTTATTGATGGAAACGCCAGAACGGCCAGACTTCTTATGAATCTTGCCTTTTTTCAGGAGGGTTATAGTATCACCATTATTCCACCTATATTGCGCGCGGAATACATCATGCTATTGAAAAAAGCGCAGACAGGAAGCCAAGACGTGACGGGTTTTGTGAACTTCATCTCCACAATGGTGTACGAATCTACCAAAGATTATCTTCGTCTTTTGCAGGCTCTTTCTGAGATGCCCCCAGCTCGTTCATAAAGCATTGTTACTCTCCCTAAAGTTGAGCTCATTGTTTGTCAAATCTTATGAATGTGTATAGGTAGGAGAAACACTCTAATGCTTGCTTGACCCAAGGGCAGAATACCATGAGAATTCTTCACACATCCGATCTTCATATTGGCCGCACCCTTTATGGTCGTAAACGCTACGAAGAATTTGACGCATTTTTGCAATGGTTGGCCAATACAATTCAGGAAGAAAGTGTTGAAGTTCTTATTATTGCCGGCGACGTCTTTGATACTTCTACGCCAAGCAATCGTGCGCAGGAGCTTTACTACCAATTTTTGTGCAGGATTGCGTCATCGGCTTGCCAGCACGTTATTGTGGTGGCTGGCAACCACGATTCTCCATCGTTTCTTGAAGCGCCGCGTGAACTTCTGAAAGCACTCAATGTGCATGTGGTAGGCGAAGCATCGGAAAATCCAAGCGATCACGTTATTGTACTCCGCAATTCTAACGACACGCCCAACCTTATAGTTTGTGCCGTGCCCTATTTGCGTGATCGCGACCTTCGCGTTGCTGAAGCTGGCGAAAGTATTGCCGACAAACAACGCAAAATTGTAGAGGGCATTGCTCGCACTTACGCCAATGTCACCGCAGCAGCCCAACAAAAATGTGCCGAATTCAATTGCAGTATTCCCATTGTGGCCACAGGTCATTTGTTTACGGCGGGCGGTTTCACCGCCGATGGCGACGGCGTGCGTGATCTTTATGTGGGCTCGCTGGCACACGTTACAGCCAGCATTTTTTCGGAGTCGTTATCGTACGTGGCACTCGGTCATTTGCATGTGGCGCAAATGGTAAATGGGATACAAACAATTCGATACAGTGGATCGCCTTTGCCAATGGGTTTTGGCGAGGCAACACAGCAAAAAAGCGTGTGCGTAGTTGAGATTTGTTCTCCTACTGCTGGTCTTTCCAATTCTACCACGAGTTATTGCGATTCATCGGAGAGTCATTCCGCTTCAAAGGCGAGTTTTTTCCCGTCCACACCAAATAATTTCTGTCCGACAACAAGCGTGCGTACGCTAAATGTGCCTCTGTTTCAGGAACTCGTTTCGGTACGTGGAAATTGGGAGATCATTGCTACCAAGCTTCATGAGCTTGTTCAAATCAATTCCAGCGCCTGGGTTGAAATTGTTTACGACGGGGCAGAAATTGTTGGTGATCTGTCCGAGCGCGTGAGTTCTGCTACAAAAAATTCTTCAGTTACTGTGTTGCGCATTCTGAACACACGCGTGATTACAAATATACTCCAACGCAGCAACGAGTACGAAACCCTTGATTCTATTGAACCACGCGATGTTTTTGAGCGTTGCTTAAACCAAAGCAAAGTTCCCAACGAGCAGCGCCCTGAACTGCGTCTTGCCTACCAAGAAGTTATTTCTTCCCTTCAGCAATGCGACTCTAATGCCGAGTAAGAAAGAATTAAGCCCATGCGCATTTTGCAAGTTCGCTTCAAAAATCTGAATTCGCTTGTGGGTGAGTGGAAAATCGACCTCACTCATCCCACCTTTATTACGGGCGGCATTTTTGCCATCACCGGACCAACTGGCTCAGGGAAAACAACTATTCTTGATGCCATTTGTCTTGCTCTGTACGGTCGAACCCCTCGTCTTGGGAAAATCTCTCAAAGCACAAACGAGGCGATGTCTCGACAAACGGCTGAGTGTTTTGCAGAAGTCACATTTGAAACGCAAAAAGGCAAATTTCGCTGCACTTGGAGCCAACATCGTGCTCGCAAAAAGCCCGACGGAGATTTGCAAAATCCAAAGCACGAAATTGCAGACGCCGACACGGGTGAGCTGCTAGAAACCAAGACGCGAGAAGTTGCTGCGCAAATTGAGCAGGCTACCGGAATGGATTTTATGCGATTTACGCGTTCCATGATGCTTGCTCAGGGGGAATTTGCTGCGTTTCTAAAGGCGGAGCCCGATCAGCGTGCACCCATTTTGGAACAAATCACTGGTACCGAAATTTACAGCACAATTTCCACGGCGGTGCATGTGCGCCGATCCGAAGAACAAGCTAAGTTGGACGCATTGGAGAACGGTGTCTCTGGTATTCAACCTCTGAGTGATCAAGAAGAATTCTCGCTGCAACAAACACTTGATGAAATTATTGGTAGAGATACTGAATTCACGAAACAACTCCAACAAAATACAGTGGCTTTGGAATGGCATAAAACCCTTGTCCGATTGGAGGCAGAACTCGCGCAAACCCAATCAGGTCTTACCGCTCTTAACCAACAACGCACGGCTCTTGAGCCCGCAGCTGAAACGCTCAAACTTGCCAATAAAGCTCTCGAACTCAACGCCACTTATGCAACTTTGGTGGCTTTGCGTGACGCGTTTGCAAATGCGAGCGCAACGCTTCTGGATAAAGAAGCACAAATCCCACTCCAAAAACAAAGGGCCGAACAGGTAGCCACCGAATTCGACACCGCCACTGAGGCTTTTCATACACAAAAAATGGCTCACGATGAGCTTCTGGGAACTCTTAAAAAAGTGCGTAATCACGATACGCGACTCAACACTCTTATGCAGCCACTCAATAACGCCAAAGAAATTGTTCAAGCACAGGAACGAGATCTTAATGAAACCAACGTAGCGCATGTCAAAACCACGGACGCAGCAAATAAAGCCAACAAGCAGTACAAAGAACTGCAGAACCAGTTGGATGCAACCAGGGGCGATGAACAGCTTGTTGAAACACTTGCCGGAATTAAAGAACGATTGGAGCAGCTTCGCAGCAAACAAAAACAAGTTGCAACAAAACAACAAGAACATGACGTCGCAGTGCAAAACACGCGGCAAGCAGAAAAGGCAGTTGCCAGAAAAAACGCGCGACTTATGCAAACACGCAATGCCGCAAGCATGCATGCTACGGTATTGCAAAATCGAATTGTGCAAATTCTGGAAAAGAACAATGCGCTTGATACACAAATTCAGGATTTACGTAATGAGCACATAGCACTCAATCAATCTATTCCTTTGTTGGAAACAAAAGTGGCGCTGCTGCGCGAAATTGAGTCGCTGGAAGACAAACGTAAGCAACTTCAGGACGGTGTGCCATGTCCTCTTTGTGGCTCAACCAACCACCCATACGCACACGAAAATACGCCATCCTTAAACAATGCCTGCCAGGAACTCGAACAGGCGCGAAGGCTGCAATACCAAAATACACAAGCGCTTGTTGACTTCGAAAAGCGCAGTTCTGCAGGAAAAACCGAACTTGAACTCACAACCGTTCAGCGAAGAGAACTGAGTGAGCTGCTTCAAAATACATTGAACAACTTTGAAGACAACCCCAATGGTGACTCTGAGGTTGTGACTCTCTTTAAACCTAGCAACGAAGAACACATCAATAGTTTGGCTGAGACGAACACAAATAAAATGCGATCATCCCTTGTTACTGCTGAACGGGAGCTCAACGAGGCTGCTTTTTATTTTAACAACACACAAAAAAATAGCGAACGTTTAGGTGTCGAACACGCAGCTGCTCATGTCGAACTCATCGCATTGCTGGAGGTGCTTCAAACACAACTTGCACCCATGGGTGTGATCAATCTGACAGAACAAACATCAGAGGTCGTTTTTAATAACCTCAATGAGCGTCGTAGCATATGGATTTCGAATCATAGAAAGAAAGTGGATCTTGAGCAAGGAATTTCTAACTTTGCTACCACAATTCAACAGCAAGCTGTACGCATTGAGGAGCTTCACAACGCATTGAATGCGTCTCGCACAAACCTCGATGCTCTCACTAAAGAATACGAGGGGCTACGTGCAGAGCGTGTGGAGATTTTTGGAAACAAAAGCCCGGACTTCGAAGAACAAATTTCCCGTGAAGGTCTCGAGACGCACGATGCTGCGCGAGAGGATGTACGGCAAAAGCAGAACATCGTCTTTCAGAACCTGCGCACCACAAGCGAAAAAATTGCAGAACTCCAGCAGGAGGTTGCCAAACAGCATCCACTGCTTCAGCTTGAAGAAGCGAAATTTGCTGCATCGCTTTCGGCAGCGGGATTTTCCTGTGAAAATATTTTTCTGGCCGCGCGCCTTCCAGAAAAAGATAGAAAATCTCTGGAACAAAGAACAAAAGAAAACGCCGAACAATTGACGGCACAAAAAATTAAATTTGACGACATCGCCGAAAACTTGCGTGTTGAACAAAGCAAGAACATAAGCATGGAAACGCACCAAGAACTGCAATTTAAAAATTGTGTTATACAAAATGAGCAACGTGAGCTCCAACAAAAATTGGGAGCAACACAGCAAAAAATATCCGAAAATAAGACTGTTAAAGCTGCACAAGGCGAGAGGCAAGCACACCTTGTTGCGCAAAAGAGAGAATGCGAGCGCTGGAATAATCTTTACCAACTTATTGGTTCAGCCGATGGTAAAAAGTTTCGTAATTTTGCCCAGGGACTTACTTTTGAGATCATGATCATGCACGCAAATCGTCAGCTTCAAAAAATGACCGACCGCTACCTTCTTGCACGGAATACAGTGCAGGCATTGGAGCTTAACGTTGTTGACAACTATCAGGCAGGAGAAATGCGTTCGTCGAAAAATCTTTCAGGGGGAGAAAGTTTTATTGTTAGCCTTGCGCTTGCTTTGGGGTTAGCGCAGATGTCTAGCAAAAATGTGCGAGTCGATTCGCTTTTCCTAGATGAAGGCTTTGGCACACTCGATGAAGAAGCTCTCGACACAGCCTTAGAAACTCTTGCTAGCCTGCAGGCCGATGGCAAACTCATTGGCGTGATTTCGCACGTTCTTGCACTTAAGGAACGTATTACCACTCAAATTTTGGTCACACCCCAAACTGGTGGTCGCAGCACCCTTGCTGGCCCCGGATGTGAATTGGTGGAGCGATGAAGCGGAAAAATCTCATTGTGTAGACTTCATTCTGCGTGCTTAAGCTTGTTTCTGATTGCTTAAGGTTGCTTAAGGTTGCTTGAGGTCGCTTAAGGTTGCTTCTGGATATTTTGCTCAAAGCAAACTTTTATTTTCAGTTGATCTCGTTGTTATGTGACAAAAAGATTTGGCGAATGCTTGAATAAAGCTTTGCCCATTGACGCTGGCAAAACTTTCAGGATGAAACTGCACAAGCACGTGTTTGTTGTGTCGATGTTCAACAGCAGCAATAATGCTGTCTTCGCGGGCTAACGCAAACCAGTTTCCGTTGGCAAGAGTCTCATCGCTTGCGGTGCATCCTAGGGAATTGTAGAAGACCCAGCTTCCGTTGAAACAAAATTCTGTGCCGTTATTGTTTTGTAGAAAGCGCGATGGTTTCAGTTTTTGCAAGCAACACGTCCTGCCGTGAATTGGATTTGCTGCAATACGCTCCACAGTGAAACCACATGCATGCAGGACAATTTGCAGTCCCAAACAAACCCCAAGCACAGGCTTCGATGCAAAACCGAGGGAAAAAAGTTGCGCCGACTTTGGGTATTCCGAGGGTGTTCCGGGCCCAGGAGAAAGCACAAGCGCGCTGTATTGAGATGCTAATTCCACGAGCGCGGAAGGATTGGAGGGTAAGTTGTGATCCTGAATAATGTCGAAGTCGAGCCCGGAAATACTTAAAGCTGCGGCTAAATTGCCACTAAAGGAGTCGCGATGATCAACAAATAGTGCCTTCGAGATGTTTTTCATGACTCCAGTTTTCCCAAAAAAGAGCGGAGTTTGATTTCGAATTCGTCAACTTCCCGCGTTGGATTTGAGAGTGTTGTGATGCCAGCCCCCACTCCTGCGCTGCACTTTCCATGTTCCAAAAATAGAGAACGAATAAGAAGAACAGTGTCTAAAGAGGGTGGGTATTGTTTCGTGCAATTGCACCCATTGCTGCAATTGATTTTGGTGGAGTCAGTTTTATTGAAATCGATGACACCAAAAATTCCTGTGTAGTATCCACGTCTCTCTGGTTCGAGTTGTTCTGTTAATTCACATACGCGCCATTTTGGTGTGCCCGTAACGGAACCCGCAGGCAACACGTTTTTTAAGAAATCGCCGATGCATGCAGAATTTAACAGTTTACCAAACACCGTGCTTTGCATTTGCAATAATGAGCCGGCAATGCCTGCAAAAAAAGGCTGCCACACACCAACAGTTCCTGGAACGCAAATTCCGTTGAGATCGTTCCGCAAAAGATCGACAACCATTGTGTGTTCGCAAATTTCTTTCTGCATATTCCAAAGGGCGTGAGCGTCCTGCAATGTAGGTATGAAGCTTGATTGCGCCTTTATTGTCCCCTTTATGGGCTCTGTGGCTATCCATCCACCACGAGTTGCTACAAATCTCTCGGGAGAAAAGCTCATCACTCCATGACTTTTGCTTTTGTAAAATACGCCAAACCGCGATGGATTGCGCAACCAAGATTTCGCAAAGTGAAGTGCGGAAAAACCGTGCGACAAAGAAAAGTCGTTCACCCGCGTTGTGTAGTTCATGAGGTAGCAGTCGCCGTCTCGCATTTTTTCTTGAATTGCACCTATGGTTTTTTCAATGTGAGAACGTTTTTTTGACTCAAATTGAAATCTGCCGTTGGTTTCTTCTGCTGCGGTGCTTGGAGGAGTATCGCTTAGAGGAGTATCGCTTAGAGGAGTATCGCTTAGAGGAGTATCGCTTAGAGGAGTATCGCTTAGAGGAG
>CAIZES010000154.1 GCA_903932045.1 uncultured Silvanigrella sp.
CTCCAGTCGGCGTTCCTCCAGTCGGCGTTCCTCCAGTCGGCGTTCCTCCAGTCGGCGTTCCTCCAGTCGGCGTTCCTCCAGTCGGCGTTCCTGCGACGACTGGTGTGGCAGTAGGGGTGGGAGTTGCGCTTCCCGTGCTCCCTGTCGTGACAGCTGTCGCTGTGGCGATGGGATTTGATGTTGCCGGACCTATGCTTCCTGTGCTTCCTGTGCTTCCTGTGCTTCCTGCGCTTCCTGCGTTTCTTGTGCTTCCTGCGCTTCCTGCGTTTCCTGTGCTTCCTGCGCTTCCTGTGGCCGTTGAACCTGCGCCAACATCCCGGTTTGTGTTAGCGTCTGCAGCCGCGTTACCGGTTGCCGCTGAGTTCTGTTTAACGTGAACTTCGTGGCCCGCACATGCCACAACGTTTAAACAAAACACAACACCGGAAAACACCTTGAAAGCTATGAAGGCTTAGCTAAACAGGCGTTTATTCATGTCATTTTTCCTCAAAAAAAGGCTAAAATCACTCTATTTCCTGTGAGAATCCACTTTTGTTCCCTGGTTTTTCAAAGCATCTATTCACTTCATCGACTCATTTATACGCAAACTTGAGGAGATGCTATTTTCTGTTGTTAGCACGAGCAAAACGTCAAACATGTATCAGTTTTCTGCATTAACTTTGTTTGGTTTCTCCCGATAGAGGCATTTTTCAGCAAAGATTCAGCAAAGATTCACTAAAGATTTTTCACTAAAGATTTCCAATTTTGCGCCGATACAATTCACCAGGTACAAAAAATTTTGTTACAACCCGAGGAAGGAACTTTCACCATGAACATTTCTCCAACCAAAGGTCCGATATCTTTGCTGTGCGCTCTTGGAGTCATTGGGAGCATAGCCGCCACGCAATGTCAGCCAGCTGCCACCGGCATTAGCAATCAAGACAGTTATAAATCGCCCGACGGATCGCCCATTATCCTCACAGTGGGAAACACCGGATCGCAGTTCCAAACTGCCGACGGTGCAACGGGAATTTCGGCAATCACAGACTCTCCTTCTAATGTGCCGTCGCAACTTCAGGTTTCCCGCAATCAGCTTTGCCCACTCCAAGCTGGAGCCAAGATTTCTTTCATGGAATGGGACATTGTTTCCAATGGATTTATCAAGATTCTCGATAAAACACCTATACAAATTAAAGATAACGGAACAGGCCCATCGTCCTGTAAACTTTTTTTCTCCTTTGTAAAACTGAGCGATTTCGTTGAAGCAGATGATCTCATGCTTGCAGCGCAAAATGTCCCAGCAGACGGCGGAGCAGCCATTGAAAGTGAAATTGATTCCATACTCAACAACACAACCGGCACCAATGTTTTTGGCACAACTGACACCGATATTCTCGGCAGCGTAACGCAACAGGTTGACGCCCCGGACAGACCCATTTCTGGGGGAGAACCGAAAACGAGTTCAAGCACAAACCCCAACTCCGCAGCGGTTCCTGGTTATGACTCTGCTCGGGCCAAAAGAATGGTGGCTTCTGCCCGCAATTACAGAATGAGCAACGAACTGAAAGGACTGTGCTACACTGCAACAAGCAGGGTTTTACAAGATAACGGAATGAACGTTTGGAACATTTCGGCGCCTCACAACAATAATAGAAGCAAATATAGCACCATCAACATGTACCCCTCCGATTTGCTCGACTATTTAACATCGTATCCTTCTGACGTTTGCAGAAAATACAACTTCAAAGTTTTTGGCGATTGGAATTCCAAACTTGATCCCCGAAATGCACCTATTGGCTCGGTCATGATTTATCGTCCTCGTTACGGCTCGGGCTGTACCGTACATCCCTTGGCAGGTCACATAGAGGTTAAAGTATCATCAGACAAATACATCAGTGACGGGTATCGCAGTGGACAATGCAATTTTGTGAGTGCGTATATGGTGCCCGTAAAAACCTGTAACTGAATCGGCAAAATTCTTCTCTTCCTACAGAAAGGAAAGTACCTTCGTGAAAAATACTATCGTGAAAAACAGCATCTTTATTCTGTCAGCCTTTGTGATAGCTACCGCCATAGCGTGTAAACCAAGAGACTACAACACTTCCTCGGGAACAAATTCTATTCAAACACCAGGGGAACGAGACATTCAGCTTGTTCGCTACGAAAAAAATGGCAAGACAATTGTGTGCGTTTATGACGCACCTCAATCGTGGCCAAAAGACGACACACAAAAGGTAAAACTATTTGCAGACAATGGAGTTCCACCAAGATTTCAATACGGGATTAGTGATGCAGTGCTTGCAGAAACAATAGACAACATTCCAGAAGACGACCACACAGGAATGTCGGCAGGGCTTGTCTATGTGCTAGAAACACAACTTGCAAATTACCCTGCATCCTGGACAAATTCACCATTAATGGCATCTCATTTTACCCGTCAACAACTGGAAAGTTATCTGAAAAATGCCTATAATAGCGCAAAAGGCAAGAGCAACCCAGAGACTTGCGACGCTTCATCAGATGCAATTAAGGCTGCAACGAGTCAAAACTCAAAGAATTAAATAGCACAAGCAGTTGAACATTTTGACGCTGGAAACCAGAATTTCCGCTACTCCCTTGCATTTTTTTCAGAAATAGTTACTGCGTGCTCGTAACAACTTCCTAAGCGCCTTTACGATTGTTGGAAAGGTGTTCACTTTTGCGATTTTATAATTTTGTAAACTCACCATTCATTGCGACTTACCCTTGAAACAGTTTGTACTCGGTTCATACTCATCTTTGGGTTCCTGTGTGTACCCACCACAAACTTTCCGTAAAACCCCTCATGATAAAGGATCTGCGTTATGAACAAAATATACCCATTATTCTTCTTGTTAACCTTCTTGTTAACCTTTTCGTTTTCTACTCCGGCACGAGCTAATTCTTTTCATACCATGGGTCACTTGGGTTACGAGTCGGTAGACGTCAAGCACGGCGACCTCAAATTCGAACACTCAGGCGTCAATTTGGGGGTTGGCTTACAGTACGCTTTTCTAGAAATTCCCGAAATCGAGCTACTCGCTGGCGCAGGATTAAAGTATTCTTGGCTCACAGGAGACGCCACTTTGGTAGGCGTGAAGAGCACTGCCGAAATCAGCCAACCCATGATATCCATCGAAGCAGGGGTAGGAAAATCGGCCATCTCCCCCGCTCTAAACTTTCAGGGAACTATAGGTTATGATTTCGGGTTTTTGGGCGTTAACACAGTGAAAACCTCTGGAGAAACCCAAAGCGAAGACCTCAAGAAATTCGGGAGAGCCACCTTCAACGGTCGGGCATTCTATCGCACAGTACCCACATTAGATTTCGGAATACAATATTCATACCTTGTTGGCACACTGCGCGCAGAAAGCGGAGAAACGCTGGAGACAACTGGATACACTCTAGCATTAACTCTACGCAGTGTCATGAACTAGATTGATAACGCATCTAAAATGAACACCGAATCATAAAAAATCGATTTACAAATTCAATTATATTTGTAAGCTTTCTTCTCTTTTCCTAAGGAAAAAGCAGCGATAATACAACTCCCAATCCTATCATTTGAAAGGCAAACGACTCAGCTTTGGTACAGGACTCTTTGGTACAGGACTCTTTGGCACCGCCCTAACCAACGAAACAAAGCAATCCCCAACTACTTGCAGACGCCATTTTTGCATGTAGACGGATTTATACTGCGTTTTCGAACGAGTTCGAGTCCCTCGTTAAAAAAGGCCTGATTCTGCACGCCCACAAAGTGAAGTTCCACTCTCCGATTTCGCGCCATGGACACATTCGTAGTAGAAGAATCGAGAGGTTTATTTTTGCCCAACGCAAGAACCTCAATGCGCGAGCGATCGACACCACGCGCAATAAGAGCATTGGCAACTGCGGTCGCGCGGCGTCGCGATAATTCAATATTATACACTTCAGTGCCACGTTGATCGGTATGACCTTCAACAACCAACCGCTCCCAGCCGCCCTGTTTCGAAACCAAGTAGTCTCCTAAGTTAGATAAAAAGATGCGCGACTCCGGCAAAAGAACCTCTTTATCATATTCAAAATTTACAAGCTCACTATTTAACATGTACATAAAAACAGGAACTTTTTCTGTTACAGAAGGCCCCTGACGAACCTCAATAACTTTTTGTTCCCGCACAATTGTTTTGGTTTTTTGCGTCCAAAAAGGAAAACCAATAGCAACTCCGACTCCAAATAAATGAACTTGCCTATTCTGAAGAGTTAAGCTTGTGTCATAACGCAACGTCAACCTTAAATCGATTTCTTCCGTGCGATGAATGTATCCCAATCTTCCTCCAACCAGAACATTCGCACTACTTGAGCCCGATTCCGGAGCAAACGTCGTATCCTGACCAAACAACACCATTGCAGAAGGACCTATTATAAAATGATCAATTCGCAATGCAGGTGCCACACTCGCAAAAAGCGCGTCTGTTCCAACACCTCTCACAGTGTAGGTTCCGCCATTGTCTGTATTTAGCGAAGGATCGCTACCCGAAAGATAGGAATGAAACCAACCAAGACCACCATCGACAACCATTCTTTCGGAGGCAGCAGAAAGAACAAGACTTCCGCCTACAAAATATCCACTCCTATCGCCTTCAAGATCCTTGTTTGAAGAATGTGAAAGTGCGTAGGCGGGATGCAAGTCTAGCAAAAGAGAATAACCGCGCACTGGCTGAGATTCCTCTTGAGCAAATGCAGTACTCACCCCGAAACAAGCAAATGTTGTTGTAACTAGTAACAATCTCTGAACTAAATCCATTTTGAAATATCCCATATTTTGCAAACCATCAAATATCGTGGGGCATATAGTCGCGAGTGCTTTGAAACATACGCGAAGGTGGATACGGAAAAAGATTAGTCAGGCGACTGGTGTAAAGGCATGCATAGACTTCCACCTGCTGCGCAAAACGACTGTTTTGGTAACCCGTTTTAAAAACCTGCCCCCAAATGGGATGAAAACGACGATGATATTCGCGCAGTTTTTCGCGAAGTGCCTCACGGGAAGTATTGCGTTCTTCAACAGCTCCTCGCAAGATTTCGTGGAGTTCGTCGTCTGTGTCGTTGTCGGTATCACCTTGTCGACGCGCACACTCGACATACCACAAAATCTGCTGCATTTTGTCGTCCAAATTATCTTTTATCGGCATGAGTTTTGCAATGCTGGCTCGCAACTCAACATTTTGTTCTTGCGTACGAACTTCGCTTTCAATTTCATCAACGATAAGCATTGTCCGCCAACCGATTTCTTTTTTGCTCCGCAGAATGTCGCCATAAATATGATCGCCAACGTACAAAATTTGCGAGCCAGTTTGAACCTTTAAAAAGTCGTGAAGCTGTTTGAAATTTCCGCCCTGAAAAACTTTCCCTTCTGAAGGCTGGCCGTAGGTGTTCATCAGGTAACCTGTTTGCGTATCAACGGAATAAAGAGGATTAGCAAGCATAAAAAAACCAGGTTTGCTTGCGCCAACAATTACAAAATCAAACATAGCAAGCCACTTGGAACGCCCACGCTGATTAATGGGCTCATCAAACAAGAAACTCATCACGACATCTGTATATTCCCACAAGCTATTTGTAACAATAAAAAGTTTACGACCACTGTCTTTGAGCTTTTGCAAAGTTGGAACCAAATCGGGATCGCGAAAAATATATTTGCTTGGATTTTGCGCCACATGAAGTTTGATACTGCCGTCACGATGCGCTGTATCAATTGCGGTTCGCACATCA
>CAIZES010000155.1 GCA_903932045.1 uncultured Silvanigrella sp.
CAACAATGTCACCAATTTCCAGGCTCAAAACCCGCTTATTCAATAAATATTCCGGAACATCTTGTTCCACAATTTTCTGAACCAGTCCCTCGATAATAACGGTTTTTCCAACTCCAGGCTCACCAACCAACACAGGATTGTTTTTTTTTCGCCGCGACAAAGTTTGAATCAAACGGGAGATTTCGCCATCGCGCTCACCCACTGGATCGAGTTCACCACGTTTCGCTAGCGCAGTAAGATCGCGCGTATATTCGTCGAGAACACTTTGTCTGCTTTCATCGTCGCGCTTCGAAATTCGATGACTCTTGTGAATCGCCAACAAAGCCTTCCTAGTTTCTTCCCACTTAAATCCAGCCCGTTCCAAAATACCACGACACGCTTCCTGCCTTGAGTCGAAAAGTGCTATAAACAAAGATAGCGTGCTTATATAAGCATCCCCAAGATTTTGTCTCTCCGCCTCGGCCTTTTCAATAAGCCAAATAAGTTCCGGAGAACCATGCAAACTATCATTTTGAAATGCAGACTCGGAAATGCTTTTAGAACGCAAATTTGCGGCCTCAAAAACTCCACTAGAAATGGCACTCTTTACCGAAACTTCATCCAGCGAAAGTGATGCTGCAATTTTCAACACTATTGAATCTTTTTGTTCCGTAAGAGCATAAAGTATAAACTGCGGAATCAAAACAGGACTCTGTGAATTTACAGCTTCGGCAATCGCAGTTTGAAAAGCTTCAGCAACCTTGTACGTTGAATTCTTCAAAATCTGATTTGATGTAGGCATGAGTGTTCCTCTGCTTTCATTCCGAAATTGAGAGAGCGCACACCAAACAGATTCTATGGTTTTTTCGGTTGGCTACCAACATTAAACTTGGGCATTGGAGTATCTTTCTGTACGCTCCAGAGCGGACGCGCAACGGAAGGCTGAGCGCTTGTCACCGTTTTAAAGGAGGTCACCTTCGGGGCACCCCCGGCGACATTTGGAATTGCGCTCCCACCTGACATTCTAGACAATCCACCAGTTCCTTTAGCCTCATTCACTGCCTTTGAAATAAGTGTATAAAGTTTTTCTTTGGTGAAGCCCGCATCCAAAACCTGAAAACGCACAGTTGCCATCTTCGGATTAATAAGTGACAACTCCGCGGCAACCACTTTCACAACCTTAAATGGCGACATTTTGTTTAGAAAGGGATGATCAAATTCAAGTTCGGTACCCACTTGCGGAAGAAAGGGTGCTTGAACAATACCACCCGTTTCGTCGAGTGTTACAATCTTAGCCTGAGCAATGTACTGTGCTGCAAAGGTTGTGTTTGCCATTGCCTTTGCTTCAAAACCTTTGTGTTGCGACGCCACTGCTGCATGAAATGACTGCACAACCAAATCAAGACTGAAGGGCTTCTGTAGCCAAATTATTTGAGAAAGAAGCTTTGGCTTACTTGCCACAGTTGCAACAAGCTCAATGGGTTTTCTTTCTGCCGATAACCCCTGCTTCAGTTTTTCCCACGACGCTGCAGCAGCTTCGTCGGGAGGATCCATAAAAAGAACGGCTCCAAAACTTTGCGCAGCTCCCTGATATTTTGCTACCAAATTGGAAAAATCCGCAACATATTCTGTTTCAATGTTGTGAATAGAAATAGCCTTTGAAAGGACCCGAATGCGGTCGTCCTTGTTGTCCAAAACAAGGAGCTTCTTTTTTGTGCCACCCTCACCCACTTTGTCAAGTGATGGCAAGTTTTCTTGCAACCACTGACGCCCCTTTCCAACAATTTCGTTCATGCTAAAAAGGTTTTCATATCCATCACCCTTTGCAGTTGAAGATGCTCCCGTAAAAGTGACAGCAAATGGCGCGCTTCCTGTTTTTTCAGGAACAATATTCAACATTGTTCCTGTTCTTGCATCGATTTTGCTTCTGCAAATTACGTGCCCTTCGTGACGTCCAATAATTTTTGTATTTACTTTTATCGTCAGCTGAGAGTTTCCCGGAATTTCTTCCCCACGAACAGAAAAAGGTGAAATTCCATGCAAAAGAGCAAGCTTCTGTTTCACTTTTTCAATGAACGCGTTTGGATTTGTGTCCTTTGGCCCAATTGCAGCAATTTTTAGCTTCATGAGCTGCATAATTTCGGTTTGAGTGCTATTTCGAATAACAAAAACAAGCGCCTTGTCCAAAATAGGAATCTTACGAAGGGCTTCAACAACTTGAACTCCCGTAGCATCGGCGAGATCGTCATAACAAACAATAATATGTGGCAGTTCTTTACTTGCGACGCTCACTGCTTCACGCAACGATTGAGCGGTACTAAAGCCTGCGAGTCCCGCCTCTTTCAGAAAGATATTCATTAGGTTTTGCGCTGCAGTTTTGTCGGAAACAAGAAGCGCGTAGTACTTTGTAACGCTCATTTTCCCTCCATTTCCTGCTCTAAAGTTTCAACAAGAAGGTTCACTTTGTCAAAGTTCGGAATCTTACATTCTTGCTGTGCGCGCTCTGCAAATGCAAGAGCCTTCCTGGGATCACCTTTGCGCCTCAAAGCCAATGCAATATTGAACGAAAGCTTATATTTAAGATGCTGCGGCGAAATTCTGTACGCCGTCTCATACAACTGAATTGCCTTGTCAATAAGATTTGCGCGGGAAAGCTTAATTGCCTCATCGTTCAACTTTGAAATATAATATTCGTTCGTTGTATCACAGGTGTTCAACAGATTAATGGCTTCGTCAGTTTTTCCCTCTTGAAACAAACAACGCGCTCTCACTTCTTTCGATTTGCTATTACCCGGATCAATTTTTTCGGCAGTCTCCGCAAATTTTTTCGCCTCCAGCCAAAGTCCGAGATCGGCACAAGCTTGCGCCAGAAAATTTTTGCGCTCGGGATTGCTATCATTCATCCCTTCCAACTTTTTGAAAGTTCCCACCGCCAGCTCTGCTTTACCAGCGTTCAATTGCGCCACCGCAAGCGAATTCAAACTTGGCAGAAAAGTTGGATTTTGTTCGTGGGCACTTGCAAAAGCAAGCTCAGCTTTATCGTGTTCTTTGCGAGCGGTATGATAATGACCCAAAACATTTGCAATACGAAAGTCATACCGCGCTTCTTCACTCACTGTATCAAACATTTCTGTTATGTCTTTGTACTTACGCTGAGCAATGGAAAGACACAATCGAATAGAGATGGCAGTGGGATGGCTAGGGTCATTCAAAATATCTAATTGTTCTGAGGCCCAACTCCGAATTTTGGCCACAAGCGTTTCTCTTGGCCAAAAATTTCGGAAACCCAATTCGTGGGCCAAAATTTGAAGACGAATACTTGGGTCATCACAAACAATAAATTGAAAATCTGTGAGCGTGCATAAACGATCTGCACAATAACGAAGATGTTTATCCACCTCTGGAGTAAGGTCGTTACCGGTTACTAAAAAAGTTGCAAATCGATTCTCTTTGTCAATATAGACACGAGCCTCTTCGGGCTTTTCTGCCGTTGCAATGCCCAGTTCCTTCAGTGCATTTTTTTCGTCCACAGAAAGTGGTGCATTACAATTTGAGCTGGAAACAATGAGTGTTGATTCAAACATAAGGGCTCCTGAGCAATCCAATTACCACTCATTCTACCACGAACCCATATCCGTGGTTTCAAAACGTCAAGAAGCCGATACCGTGCTCAGAAAACCCTTGCTATAAGCGAATTCTGAATTGCTCAACCACCTTCTGCAACTCAGCGGTCTGACCGGCGAGGCTTGTTGAAGCGCCAGCAGTTTCTTCGACCGTCGCGCTGTTTTGCTGTGTCACAAACTCAATTTGAGCCATCCCTTTGCGCACTTGAGCAGCGATACATGAATATGGACTTATAAAAAACTCACATCACCCGAGTCGGCAACACGATTTGTTTCCACCTTCTCTTCTTTTACATCGGCTCCATCCTGTGCTTCCAAAATGAACTCGGTAAAAAATCGGCCAGAACCCCAAGTAAACGGAAGAATAAGACACGGCGAGTCGAACTTGTGAACAATGCGATGCTCAGTCCCCTGAATAAGGGTTGGAGTCCCAATTTCGAAACGAGTTCCACCTGCTTGGAAAATAGCTTGTGTTTGTCCGGCGGTTTGGTTGCAAAGTTCACCCGCAAAATCGATGAGGATTTTGTCGGTAAATTCTGTAATGGCTCCCTGAAAAACTTTGTTCGCAAGTTCTGTCACACAGTTTCGCTCGAAACTGAGTGCAACAACTCCACGAGTTGTTTTTCCGTTAAATTGGATAACCCCGGAAAACTCGCCCATAGTTGAAGCACTATTTTTCATAGTGGCCGCTCCTTTTGTTGGAGCAATTCCCGTATTCCCCTGAATTGCAGCTATGGTGCCATTCAAAAACGCATTTATCACATTTGCGTCATACGCGCGCTTTGTTTCTGTTAAAACTCTTTGCTTTACCCATTTTTCTAGCTCTGCGGAGTCTATAGGTTTCGCAAAGAAATGCTCCACACCCAAAACAGACATCATTTTTGTGCGAGAAACTTCTTCAATGGCTGCTCCTGAAAACAAAGCGATGGGCGTCTTAAACTGAGGGTCGCTTTGGCGCAAGTTACCCAAAAATTGTATGCCATTTTCTTTTGGAAGATGAATATCAACAAACAAAACATCAAACTTTTGCATTTTCAATTTCACGCGTGCTTCATCAGCGGAAGCTGCAGTAACCCCACCAAGCCCCAACCGTTTCAATATAATAGTCATCATTTCAAGCACAGCAGGATCATCATCAATAACAAGGGCAAACTTTTGCTTTTGAACTTCCATGTGATAACCATCCTTCTGTACTAAGTTGAAGTCATATGAGCGTATCGGCAGAGATTTATGCCGGTCAAGGAGCGCCTTCGTGCGGTACGACGGGGATTTGAGTTCCAAATGTGGAGGCTAGAGTGTATGTCAAGGTTTTTATTAGGACTTGGAAATCCATCAATGAGCGACGACAGCATTGGACTTCGGCTGGCGGAACATTTTTTTGACGTGGCTCCCAACGGTTTTGAAGCCGTGGATATGGCGCACGACAGCCTACGTCTCCTTTTTTACTGCGAACCCACGACCGAAAAAATAGTTGTGGTTGATTGCGTAGAAATGAATTTAGCCCCCGGCGAATTTCAAATATTTACTCCAGAAGACGTTGAATCAAAAAAAGAACTCTCAGGATTTTCAACCCATGAAGGCGATGTTCTGAAAGCCGTAGAGCTTGGACGACAGCTTGGCTACACCATTCCGCCCATTACCATTGTAGGAATTCAACCCGCCAACACCGCGTTTGGTTTTGAACTCTCACCCGAACTCGGAGCACGCTATTCCGAATACATTGATGAACTCAATCGCCTCATGAGCGTATAACTGGGCGTTTTGGTCCAGAATTGGTTGTGGATTTCGCTTGAGATCTTTGCGTTGGACCGAGTGCCAGGGCTCCAAACGTCGTTCGGAAGGCGGGGAGTGGCTTGTTTTTAGATCATTGTTACGTTTTTCGTCAATATTTGTCGTTGCAGGGCATGAAGAATCAATGTCTGCCTGAGCGAGACCACGCAAGCCACGAATTTTTCCTGCTCTAGCCTCGACAGAAACTTCGAAGATTGATCATCGTGTCTGCCAGGGTCTTAAAGGCGTAGTGCAACTTATTTATTCGCTCAAAACGAATGAGCAGTCGGCGAAACTTGTCTTCCCATCCGAACACTCTCTCGATGGTGGCAATGCGTTCATCAAAGATTTCTTGGTTGAAGAACCTCTTGCGCCCCGCTTTGTTGACAATCTGTTGCGTTGGTTCTCGTTGATGTTTGGAACCATTCCTCAATTGAAAACGGCTTTGCGGTTGAGTCGACTATCATAGACGCCGTCTAGGCTCAAAACAGATCTAACCAGATTGATCCCCAGTATTCTTGCGACTTCGGTGAGATTTTTCAAAGCTTTTGGCAACAGTGTCGACTCATTGCAGTTGCCAGGAGCTGCAATAAACGGAGCGCCAACATTGCAATTGCGATCGCAGAAACTGACGACTTTGTCGCCTTTAACATGCTTGTGCCCACTAAAACCGAGATTATCTCCGCCTTTTTTTGCTGTCGTCGTTGTACCATCGCCGTGAATCACGCTGAGGTCCAGCCGCCCTCGTTGATGAAGAACGGACACCGAACCACGGAAAACCGCATCAATAGTTCCATGCTCTACAAGGCGTCGAAAAGCATGGTAGATACGCGTAAAATGGATCTCCGGCAGGCCATCTGGTCCTTTCTCGATAGGAAGCTCCTTCCACTGACAACCCAGATACAGCGCCTTCAAAATGTAGTTGAAAGTCTGGTGCCAGGAAAGCTTTGGTTGGGGTCCACGTCCTCTGGCGGGCAGGTGGGGTAAGACAAATTCCTCGAACTGACTGAGGGATAATTGCGTTGGAATTGCTTGTGCAGCTTGTACAGCTTGTGCAGCTTGTGCAGCTTGTGCAGCTTGTGCAGCTTGTGCAGCTTGTGCAGCTTGTGCAGCTTGTGCAGCTTGTGCAGCTTGTGCAGCTTGTGCAGC
>CAIZES010000156.1 GCA_903932045.1 uncultured Silvanigrella sp.
AACTAGGATTCGTACCCAAAAATTTCTCACTAGAAGGATTTTTGTTCTCGCAATATCAGCAAACCCACGAAAATTCGGATCGTAGCCAACGGCGATACCTCATTGTTGGGGTGGCATCCGCTTTAATAGCTGTTTTTGTCTCGTTCCTACTTGTTGCACTTTTCAAATATCAAGTTGCGCGAGGGATGAAACAACTCCAAGAAGCGGAAGCCCAGGTGAAGGGAGTTATCGACACCACCCGCGAAGTTGAAAAGAAATATCAGGAGCTTTACGAAGGACTCAGCGACCCATTTGCCTCAATTGAACTCAATGGAAACTTGCGTGAATTCAATTCAGCCTTCTGCAACCTTGTCGGTTACACTCGCGAAGAACTTTCCGCCATGAATTTTCAAGATTTGACACCACCTCGCTGGCATAGTTTTGAACAAGACATAATGAATCAGCAAATCATGATCCGTGGATACTCGGATGTCTACGAAAAAGAATACAAACACAAAAACGGAACAATTTTTCCAGTAGAATTGAAGGTTTTTTTGCTCAGAAATGCCGAAAACAACCCAATAAGCATGTGGTCCATTGTTCGTGATATTTCAGAACGAAAGCGTTTGGAGCAAACCCTCCTAGAAGCCAAAATAGCGGCAGAACGGGCCAGCACCGCAAAGACCAATTTTATGTCAAACATGAGCCATGAAATTCGAACCCCTCTCAATGGAGTCATTGGAGCTCACGATCTCCTATTCCTTACAAATCTTTCCGCCGAACAAAAGGACCTCCTCAATACAGCCACATCATCCGCTCAAAATTTACTGATGTTACTCAACGACATTCTGGATATGGCAAAACTTGAATCTGGACAATTGCATATCCTCAAAGAACGTTTTTCTGTTCACGATACAATTTTTGAAACACTGAAGATTTTTGATGCCGATATTCACAAGAAAAATTTACATTCCGAAATTGCCATAGAACCCGATATCCCCAATTTTTTGTTTGGAGATGCCTGGAGAATCAGGCAAGTTCTCATGAATCTTATTGGGAACGCTGTTAAATTCACTTCAAAAGGGGAAGTTACCATAAGCGTACGAGCCGTTAGCAAGAACAATCAAGAGCTAACCGTTGAGTTCGCAATTGCTGACACAGGCATTGGAATTGCTTCCCATCTTATCAGCGAAATTTTTGAGCCTTTCACGCAGGCTGACGGTTCAATATCTCGCAAATATGGGGGCACCGGATTAGGACTCTCAATTTGCAAACGCATCGCTCATTTGCTCCATGGTCAACTTTGGGTAGAAAGTTCGCTGGGAACAGGTAGCACATTTTACTTTCGCATAAAGCTTTCTGTTGCTTGACAAACGAAACAAAGAAACGCACATTTTCGGTACGTGAGTTTGTTCTGCCAGTTATTCCAACCGACAGCATTGAAAGCGGCTTTTCCAGCCACACCCGACACCGATGCCAACAACATCACCATAATAGAGGAAATCAAAACCACAACACGCGCCGAATATTTAGCAGCTACACTGAAGGAAAACCAAGAACACGAATATATTTTACAAAAAAAAATGTATGCATGGCTTTGTGCGCTGAAAAATAATGTGCCATGCAGGTGTCGCCTCAGAATTGTATCCATGCTGAACGAAAGCGAATTGGTCATTGACTGCAATGCGACCCATGAACTTTTCGGTTATTCGAGATGCGGTCATGACATGCTGTTACTCTTCAGTGATTTCTTCACCCAGTAACTTTTCAGTGAAAACTTCACCCCCCATGTAAAATCAGAGGCTTCCGATACTTGGAGGGGGATATGGTTGGAGGTGTTTGGGTGCCCAAAAAAGCTGAAATACGGTACGAAACCGTCAATGATTTTATCAATGGCAAGATTTCCAAAAACATGCAGCATCCTCTCTCGGAATCACTGAGAGAGCCGTGACGAACCTCGCTAACCAGGCTTGTCAGCTTAAC
>CAIZES010000157.1 GCA_903932045.1 uncultured Silvanigrella sp.
CGTAGCCATTGCTCGGACGCTATATGACTGGCATTTCCAAATCGCGTATGTCTCTGTCGATTTTTAAAAAACGAATAGTGAACGACTATTTTTTGAGGCTAGTGCCATAGGCATACGGGGTGAATTGGGCGGGATTTTTTCGTGCGTCGACTTGATTGCGCATAACATGAACGAGGTAGCGCATTGGTTCCACTTTTGCGGTTGAGCAGGTGGCGAGAATTGAGCGAAGAATATCGTACGCAAGTCTCCCCCGTTTTGAGACGCGGAATTTGGAGTTATCGAGCATCGTTTTTTCGTAGCGTAAAAGTCTTTCTGCGAGATTGTTGTCGGGTCTGATGCGGGGATTGCTGAGATACAGGGTCAATTTTTCGAAGTTATTAACGACATAATCAGCGGCTTTCCTCATGTCTGTTTTTGGCGCAAACTCACCTTGCATGGTTTGGCAAATGGTTTTGATCTCACTCCAGAGTGGAAGCTGTACTTCGTTTCTTGCTTCGAGAATTTCTTTAAACTTTCCCCCTTCACGAGTATCCCTGTCTGAGTCGAAAATCTTGTCAAAAAGTAGGATCAGTGTGTAGCAATAGTAGCTCACGGATGGGTCTACATCGTCTCGATAACGCCAAAACGGCCGCCTGGCGTGGGCAGCACAACCAACAAACAAAAGGGGAATTTCTATAGGACTCGGCGTGGGTATGTTTTGCGAAGAAAGATCGGATTGAATAACAAGGGGCTTTTTTTTGTCTTCCTTGAAGCCGGTGTTCTTTCGCCATTCGAGTATTTTTCCCAATAAGTCGCCAAAACTCTTTCGTTCCGTGTGATAAAAAACCAGGGTCCCCTCTGGTCCCAGCGAGCGACGCTCGCCGATAACAACGGTCGTGAAGACTTGTTTTTTGAAACCCTCCCCATTTTTTTTAGCTCGTTGACTTCCGAGCAGGGCATCTGCTTCCAAAATAAAATCCACTTGTTGAGGATCTGTTTCAGCAAGCGACGCCTCTAATGATTTCTTGATCGCCTCCTTCTCTGTATCAGAGAGCGTCTCACCTGTGTTAACCGCTGAGAGTTCTTGCGTCATGGCGAGAACCTTGCTGTTAGTGTCGTCTCCACTCAGAATTTCACAGGAGGCGAGTTGTCGAAAAATCTCGAGATAAATAGCGAACAGTGCCATTGCAACATAAAGACAAAGTCGATAAATTCGCGTGGGAGAAAAATAGGATGCCACAGTTTGCAGGCTAGATGCCAAACGAACCATCGGAATACCCATTCCCGCAACCAAGAGGACAATTTGAGTCATGGCTTCCCATGTGACTCGATACCTCGGAGGACCATCTTCAACTTTTGCGGTTTTAGAAATCCCAGTGACGGGACACTGAATGGTTTCAACTCGATAATTGATCGTTGTTAGACAAAGCGACAAATCATAACGACTTCTCTCTTGAAATGAAGACGATGGCGATACCATTCCCACGGGACGATCTTCTGGTTTCACACGACGATCCTCTGCTTTTTGATTTGTTTGTACGCATGGAGAATGGAAAACAGGTTCTGGAGTTTGGTTTCCATCACGAACTCTCTTGGTTTTGAGAGGGCGCGTATTTTTATATTCTCGCAATCGTTCCCGGGATTCTTGAACTTTTTTAGCCAGCTTGTTCTCTACATTTTTGGACCACTCTGGTTCAGGAACTTCTTTATTTTTTCCATTTCGTTCTTTTGTTGGAACGAAACCCATATATTGCCTAAGCAAGGTAACGAGTTTTTTATTACTATTAAGAATCCCCTGCGCATTTATGCACAAATCAAGCATTAAACAAATAACGTCTCGAATTTCAGGCGGCAAAGAATCAGGATTTGTTGCTATCCAGCTCTTAATCGTATTCAGGTCTTCTTTTGTTAAAGTGGAATCTTGATCGATATCCATTGTCATTAATAACTCCATAATAAAGAATTATGACAAGGATAACTATACTGTAAAATAGCTTCTAAAGCAAGGATTTTGGTAACCATTTTTCTGCTATTTTATGCATGGTGTACGAGCTTCCTTCGAGCAACATTGCAATTTCTGCAAAGGTTACATTTCGCACATCAGGAAATTCTAAAAATCGAATTTTTGTCTTGATGGTACCATTCGAGAAAGATTTGTAGAGAAGCGTCAATCCACTTTCATCGCCAATCAGCGCCTTTATTTTTGTTCGGTCACGACTAACGAAAGCGATAAGATCTCCTGCGTATGGTTCCAGTCCATTACGCCGAGCCTCACTCAAAAGTCCTTGATGGCCTTTGCGAAAATCGACAACGTATTGCGCTATAAAAAATCTGCGAGGCTTGATAAAATCCAACACCATTCAACTCCTAAGACGAAAGTAGACGCCAAATGTCTTTTGCTCGTTCTTCTGCTCGATGATAAATCGCATGCCGAAAGGAAATGCAAACTCAATGGCGCCACTCCCGCAAGGAAGATTGCCGTCTTGTGGATCTATTTCTTTCGGTTCCGGTAGCACGCATAGTTCCCGAAACCCGGACGATTTGCTGCACCAATTTTGTAGAGTAATGGGACTCAGATTTGAAATCTTTGCCAGATCGCCAAGAGAAACTTGAGAAAGAGCGGCTGCCTGCACAGCCAGCGCTCGCACCTCGGCTGAATATGTGATTTTTCCGCAACGATCCGGATATCCGATCGCTTTCCGTTCTCTTTTGACCGCAAGGGAAAGGTTCTCAATTATTTTGGAACAACGACTATCTACCATCTCTGATTCCTTTGTGATGAATTATTCTCATCACAAACAAATCAGACCTGGCGATCAATGTCATATAGCGTCCGAGCAATGGCTACGTTCCTCCTGCAAACGCGATCGCCCTCGCTTCTGCCATCGAAAAAATCTGGTCCGATGCATCACATGCATTCGCCATAGCGTCTCATGGCCACAAATACGCCATGAATTACGGGGGAATATCGAATCTTTCTCGGAGATTGATGCATGCAGTGCTAACCAACTAGTTTCGACTGTTGCGAAGAATCGGAATTGAACAAGCGCAAAACGCATTGCATCCCTATGAAAGTGAGGGAAGTTCGGTAAGGGGAATTACGGGAGTCAAGGGCGGTTCAATTATGGGCGCTGGGATTGGGACTTGGGCTGGCATCGGTACAGGCGGTTTCAGCTTGCCTGGTGGCACGCCTTCATCCGTCCCGTTTTGCCAACTGCGGCCTTCATCCAATGATTGGCAGTACTTCGTCGCCCTGCGCTTGGTTCCATCCGGTTTCAGCTCGTAACGTCGAACTTCATAGATTTTACCCCGCTCTGGCGATTGGTATTCCCGCTCATCTTTGTTCCAAATCCAAAGCCGTTGGATGTTCACACACCCAGACACTGGCCGATACACACGATCTTTCTCTTGATAATTTTTGGGATTAAATTTGTCCTTAAACTTTTGTTTTCCTATCATAACCCACCTTTATTTGTGAGTCGTCGGAAACTCAAGTTCCCAAGTATCCGCATATTCGGCTGTCAAACATCTCAGGCGGTGTTTTACAATGAGTTTCAATCTGGCGCAAGAATAGCATCTGTTCTTTGGTACTTGAGTCCCCGATAAACCACATTTCGTTTCGAAGCCATGCTGAGTGTAACTGGGTGTTTATCAACATAATCGATAATTATTGCCACAGATTTGTCGTCGTCTTCGCCCTCAATTCTGCCGATATACTGCGTAAGCTTGGCTGCCTTGGAAGAGCATGGAAACGCTATAATCAAGGAATCAAGCTTAGGAATATCGACACCTTCACCAACAAGCGAACCCGTGTGCAAAAAGTGCACAACCTTTACCGCTTTGAAGCGCGACTTCTAGATCGGCAAATATAGTTCTCCGGGCTTTTACCCCTGTGGCTCCAGTTATCAAAAATATGGGCAATTTATGTTCTATGCTTTCAGTAGCTGCAATAATTTTGTTGAGGAGTTCTTTTCGTTCCGACAAAACAAGAATCCTTCGCCGTTTTTTTATCAATGCCGCAACATCTTCAGCAATCAACTTTACCCGCATCTCAGACGCCAAAAGTTTTTCCCAAATCATGTGGATATCAGATCCAGCGGGAACTTCATTGAGCCCAGAATCTACCTCCCGAAGAATGAGTTGCTTTTCAAATTCCTTGGTACCCAAGGGTGCCTCAATCACATGCCTTATGGGACCACACTGCATTTCCATGATGGGATGAAATCCATCGGCTCTTTTTGGAGTTGCCATCAGGCCAATAATTCGTTTGGACGCAACTTTTGACAAAAGAGTTTCGAATGATAACGCCGGAATATGATGGCTTTCGTCCACAAGAATCAGGGAGTAACTTGCCAAAAAATCTTGCAAATTTTCTTTTTTAATCAGGCTTTGAAACAGTGCAATATCGACAACACCATGATGCTTTTTTTTGCTTCCCAAAATAAAACCGATCTTTGCCTTGGTGAGGCTTGTAAATTCCATCAGGCGCTTTGCCCACTGCTCAGCAATCTGCGTGCGATGGCATATCACAAGGGTTGGGAGAGAAAGTTCAGCAATGAGGGCACAAGCGATAACAGTTTTCCCGGTTCCGGTGGGCGCAACCAATACTCCCAACTGTTTTTCCAGAAGTACTTCCAATGCTTTTTTCTAGTACTCACGCAGCTTGGCCTTAAACAAAATGCTTATTTCAAGACTTTGAGGCTCTGGCCGTTTATCTAGAAAATCCCAAAGGCCTCCGATTTCTATTACCAGTAAATCAGCTTTGTCAAGGACTCCTCGAGGAATAATCATTTGAGTCCCAAGCATTTCGCCTCGGACGATATGACGTGGTGTGTTCCAATTGCTTTTTCGAAGATGTTCATTCTTAAAAAATTCAGGGTTGGCAAAGGTCACGAGTCTTCTGAATTCACTAACAAGCCATGCAGGTAAGACTTGTGTTTCAATGGCAAGTTTTGTGGTCAAAACTGCTTTAACGACGCCCTTAAATTTTCTGTTGAGCCTTGGCGGAGCTTTCGTCTCAAATAGCATTTGAGGCAACGTCGTATCATCCTCAAGCGAGGCGGATAATGTAGGTTGAAACTTGCTCAATATAGTTCCCAGATTGTAACCATTCAGGTGGGGGCCTAAAGTCCGCCACCTGAACGATCTTAGAGTCGATCACTTCGACGTCCAGGAGCACGCGACACGCCAACAACCACGATAATCGATTTTCGTGAACGTAAACGTTGACGACATGCGTAGACCGGATCGTGCCGCGTGTCGCCTGGTCCTGGAGGTGAACGATAGGAGTTTGTTATACTTCCATGCTGTTGTTATTGAATTATTTGATTTGAGATTTTTTAATCTCTCAGAGATAGTCGCTCAGGTTGGAGGTGCGCAAAGCGGAGGCAATCTTCCTTGAAATAGGTCATTGAGAGCGGTTGAAACACAAACACCGTGCTTTTGGCAAGTTGAAATAAAACTTCGAATAAGACATGCTTCGTTTGCAGTACTTAGACTTTTGTGGCACCCAGAAATCTTTTGTTGCACCTTCGTCATTCGGATGTCATTTTCAGCCTGATTATTCGTAAATGGAACCGCGGGATTCGTTAAAAATCGGAGAGTCTCTGTTTTTTTGTCTCGAAGGCGATCAATTAAATTCCTAGCCTTGCTTTTTTTGGTTCTGCCGCGTTTTGGAGTCTCTGATGCAGTCTTTTCTTCCTGAGGGCATTCTTTATCGCCAAGTTCAAGAATGGCATCGTAATCCAGAAATAGTTGTTCTAATCTCTCTTTCAAAAGTACTCCGGAAGTTTCTTCTACTTCCTTTTTTGCATATTACAAAAATTCGATCATTTTCTTTGCCCAAGAGAATCCATCCATTTCAACGATGCGGGTCAACTCGCGAACTTGATGCGCATTACAAATTGCATGTTCGCATTCATATTTGAAATAGGGAGCCCAGTTATCATGAATCAATATTCCACGAAAGGCTGATAAAATGCCAATGTTATCCATGCCTACATTGCCTCTTTTCGGAGACACCACAAACATCAACCATAAATCATTGGAAGCAGAGTGCAGCCAAGCATTTTTTCCAGCGATGTTTAAGCCTGTTTCATCAGCGTGCAAAAGATCAGACTTGATAAGATTTTCTTTTGCTACAAGAGCAAAGCCAGAGAGTGCTGCCGCAGCTTCAGCGTTGATATTCACAATTGTCCCCGCGCTGACAGGCAAACCTACTTGATGTTCAAAAAAATCAACTATACGTAAAAAGTGGACGAACTGATAGTTGGACATATAACAGGAGAGTCCGCGTACCGAAGGTCCGTACTGTACTGGAGCTGCAACGTCTATATTTTTTAGTTTCATTGAGGGTTAATTCTCCAAAACCCTCTTAAGATCAAAAATTTCTTAAATCAAATTAAAATGGGCGCCAATTTTTTTGGCGCCCTCCTGAATGGTTACATATATTTAATGATTGAGCCACCTCATCTAACTCTGTCGATAGTTCCTTGGTTAAATCGAGATTTGTCTTGATAACTTCAACACGCCTTTCAACGTTTTTGTGAGGACGACCGAGTCGTGTGGTCGCAGAATCAAAATATTTGTCAATGACTTCTTCCCCACGTTCGACCGCACTTTCAATTTCTTCCATGCTGGGGAAAATGGGCGCTAATCTTTTTTGCCATTACATTTTTTTCAAAACTTCGGCGAGCGGAGTGTCGGTAACAAAAGTTGCGTAGTTCCATGGAAGGCGGCCACCGTCGTGAATTCCAATAACTTTAAGGCTTTTCATGCTAATAACGGTGCTGCCGCTATTTCCGGGTTCGGTGTCGCACTGATGGCTAAACTGATTTTTCCCCCATCCGCCTTTTTGCGCCGACTGAATTGTGCATGTTTGCGACCATTCCAAAGGCCGTGCTTGGGGATGCCCAAAAATTGTAATTTGAGTTCCCAATGTTGCCTTTTTTCCTAGGTCAACAGCCACTTTTTCGGTTGGGGCTTTGTCGACAGTGAAAATGGCATAGTCGCGATCGGCGTTAAGCTCGTACGCCAAAATTTTTGTGCACTTTGATTGCAAGAAGGGAGCGGCGTCCTGACGCAATCCCCATTTCACTGTAACATTGCTTGGGCAAGCAACGTTATCGGCGCGTTTTTCGGGGGCGTCAAAGCAGTGTCCTGCGGTAAGTACAACTCCGTTGCCAATGTGTGTTGCTGTGCATCCCATGGAAATAAGGCCAAACGCGTTTATGAGTGGGCGCAATTGAGAAGGAATATTTGCACCATTTTGTACAACAGGAGTAAGCTCATTATTACCAATTATTTTTTCGAGCACCAGCGAATCGCCTTGTGGATGCACAAAAGTAAGGGGGCCGTTTGCGGTGATGATGCGTACGGGAACCATACGAGATGTTTCTTTGGAGCCTCCGCATGCTGTTAATAAAAGACTTGTGGCAAACGCTAAGCTTGATGCTTCCAAGTGTTTCATGTGACCTCCCTAACCGACCTTTGTGGTCTGGCAACTTTGATATTGTGACTGTAACAGACGACCGAAACTTTGTAAACTGGCTAGTCAGTCAGTGATGCAAATATTTTGTAATGCTTCAATTATATTGTGATTTCTGGCTAGCCGTTTTTTTGCACAGAGGTGTTTTGGGGGCAAGGGATTGGCCATTGCACCTCGAATGTTGTTCCTGCCGAACTTGTTTCAAGGAGAGTCAACGAACCCTCCGCATTTTTTACTTCATGAGCAACAGCATCCATGCCAATCCCTCTCCCCGAGAATTCGGTGGCACCATCTTTGGAAGAAAGCCCCGCTTCTGTAAGCAGCGCAAGAAGTTCTTGCATGGAAATATCTTTGGGTAGTTCTCCGGTTCGGCGATTGGCCTCAAGGGCCTTGCTCCAAAGTTTTTGCGCGTTAATACCTTTGCCATCGTCGCTCACAATTATATTTATGCTCGACGATGAAACAGTTACAGAAATCGCAATAAGGCCCGATTCTGGCTTGCGCAGAGCCTGACGTTTTGTGGGAAGTTCAATGCCGTGGTCAATAGCATTTGTGATGAGATGTTGAAGGCAGGTTTCAATCTTAACAAGTTCGCATGCAGGTGGTTCTTGTCCGTTGAGCGAAAAAAGAAGTTTTGTCATTTTTTTGAGCCTGCGCGAAGTCTCTTGTGTCATTTGTTCAAGGTTTGCCTTAAGTGAGCTCCATGAAGCCTCGTGCGAAGCACCGTGGTTTGATGAAAGTTCCAGAACTTTTTCGGCGAATGTCCCAAAGCGTCGAAATTCTTGTTCCAAGGAGGAAAGAATTTTGTCTTGATCGCCGTTGTTTTCTAATTGAAGAACCAGATTTTCCATTTGATTTATGGAATATTCTAGGGATTTGAGTCCAACAAGACGCGCCGATCCTTTAAGATTGTGCAGCTTTCTTTTGAGATCGGTGTCAAGCGACGAGCGCGACATTGCTTTGTTTTGTTTTGCTAGAGCCTTGAGTGCTTCGCATTGGTCCACTAAATTCCTGGGATTTCGCAACATCGCAGAACAGAAATCGGTTACGGCATCGATAGCCGACCCCGACCACCCGCTTTGTTTTTCGGAACGCAAAGTTGCAAGTTCGGTTTGGTCCTGAAATGTAATAATAATTCTTTGTATTTCGCCGTTCTTGATGATTGGTGAGTAATTTAATCCGTAAGTTTTTTCTGATTGATCTGACGCGTCTTCGACTTTTAATATCTTGGGCGCTTTTTCTTGAATCTGTGAGAACTGTTCGGGTACAAACAAATTGAACGCAGTTGCCAGAAAATTTTCGAGTTGAGTATAAAACGTTCGTTGCTCTTCGGTGGGGTTTTCTGGCAAAAATAATTCGCGAAGATCTCTGTCTAGAGTTGTTTCTACTCCAAGTATTCTTTTAGCCTCGTTGGAACATTCTTCGCTCATTTTGAAATTTGATGTCACCGCAACAAGGCCTTCGTCCATGGATGAAAGAATTTCTTCAATTTGTTCGTTCTTCTTTGTAATTTCATCGTTTAGTTTTTGCACAGAGAAGTCTTTCACCAGCATGCATAATTGTGGTGTTTCGGACTCCCGTGCAATGGGGTACAGCCAGTATTCTATGTGTGAAGGACTCCCTCGAAAACTTTTCAGGTTACGGCCAAAATCAAATGCGATGCCTTGAGTGAGCGCAATTTCAACATTTTGGTGCACGGAATCAATGTCGTTGTCGTAAAAAAACTCAGTAAGATTTTTGCCAATTTCTTCGCTAAATTTTGCTTGAGGGGTTTTGCGCTGTTTAAAAAACGCCGCATTGCACCACATGAGTCTGAGAGTATTTGCATCAAATAAAGCAAGGCCTGTGGGTGTTTTTTCGACAACCTCTGGAAGCAGGTTTTGAAGTTGTTCAGGTATCATTTGAAGCGAACCTCATCTTTTGTAGTCATCCAAATCTTGTAAACGCGATTTGCACGGAAAATCTGGTATCAGTTTACCCTTAGTCGTGGTTGTTTGGGAAATATGAAAATTCGGGAGGGGTGTCAAAAATGTGCTAGTTGTTTTTTTTCTGAGCGTTGAGCTCGGTTACACTTTCTTTTGGAGCTTGGGCAAAGTTTGGGAGGCTGTGCTCGATTGTGATTATAAGCGTAGGATATTGGCTCTATGTTTATATTTTCAAGCTAATCGTGTCTTCTTTTTTTTGCCTGTTTCTTTTGTGTATCGGATGGTGCGATGGGTAACGAAAAAACGGTTTTAGTTGTAGATGATTCTGTTGTTATTGTTCAAAGTATTGATTTTGTTTTGGGAAAAAACGGTTATCGTACTTTGCTTGCGTATTCGGTGGATGATGCATTAAAGTTGATGGAAACAAACGCTGATAGGCTTCCAAACTTAGTTTTGACTGACTTGAATATGCAGGGTAAGGATGGATTTGAATTGGTAAAAACCTTAAAATCCAACCCAAAATGGACAAAAATACCCATATTGATGCTAACAACGGAATCGTCTCGTACCATTGCCGAGCGAGGAAAAGAACTCGGGCTTTCGGGTTGGATGGTGAAGCCGTTTAACGAGGGTACGTTGCTTGCGGCGCTGCGGAAACTCATTTTTTAGCTGTTTCCCCCGATCGTCTTTATAACCCGAAGTACACGAATTTTGCGCCGCTGGCTTTTGTTGCATCAGCATTACTTGCTGCAACAATGGTCATTTTTGTGGGAATGGTGCCGTTACAAGGGTTTGCAACAAAATATCCTTGGTTTGCCGCGAAGGCATTGGCAACAGTGTACTCGCGAGACGAATTGTTGGGGCAGTTTACGTACAAAGTTCCATCGGTGGTATGAATGCCTGCTTCCAAAAATAGAAATCCATATCCCGAATAATTTCTTCCGGCGCTACGGGGATCAAAATCTTGCCAGCAGCCCGAAACCAGGCATTCGAGTCGCGATTTTAAGGCAACTTCGCGCAGTACAGAAGCTCCAGCAGGGATTCCTGTGATGGGGCCTTCGGTGAGAACTGGCGGAGGCGGAGGTGGAGGTGGATGTGGAGGTGGATGTGGCGGTGGCGGTGGTGGAGGTGTGGGAACGCCGGGATACAAAGTCCTACGAAGTTCGCTCCATACGCTTGACGACTGCCTTTACAGACAGATCGCCCAATGTTCGCTACAGCATGGTTCGTGTCTCCTTTGCTGGCGGGACTTTCACCCGCAAGAGTTGGCACCCTTTTCGCGGCGCACTTGATCTTGATATTTTTTTTGCTTTTTATTCTGATTTTTATTCTGATTTTCTAGTTTGCTATTTTGTCTTTATTGATCACTCGGAAGCTGAAATGCGCTCACACAATTTTCGAGGCTGATGGCTTCTTGGCTGAGTTCATTGGCTGCCGTAGAAACGCTTTCAGCTGAAGCCGCAAGCCCTTGAGTTTCGGATGCCATTATTTGCATAGCCTGGGTCACTTCTCGTAAGTTTTGTGCTTGAGAATCGGAAGAAACTACAATTTTTGTAACCATCTCTGAAAGACTTCCCGCATGATTTTTGATCTCTTTAAAACTGTCGGCGTTTTTTTGCACACTGCTTTGGCCTTCTCCAATTTGCTTTACTGCACTTTCAATGATTGATGCAGTTTCTTTTGCGGCTTTAGCGCTGCGTCCAGCAAGACTCCGTACTTCTTCTGCAACAACCGCAAAACCTTTGCCGTGTGAACCAGCGCGAGCTGCTTCCACTGCGGCATTTAAAGCCAAAAGATTTGTTTGAAAGGCAATGTCGTCAATTGTTTTTACAATCTTAACAATGTCACGGCTTGAATTGGCAATGGTTGTCATGGCTGCCACAGCCTCTGAAACACGATTATTGCCGTGATGAGCCGCCGTATTTGTTGCTCCCACTAATTTTTCGGCGTCTTCTGCCTGTGTTTTGCTTGTTTTTGCTATTCCTGCAGATTCGGTAATGGAGCTGCTCATTTCTTCAATGGCAGAAGCTTGTAAAGTTGCACCACCAGATTGTTGTTCTGCCATGCTTCGCATTTTTGCGGCATTGGAACTGAGTTTTTGCGATGATTGTGTGAGTTGCCTTACGAGTTGTCGCAAGCCATCAATCATGCTGTTGGCCGCAGAGGCTAATTCATCTTGTGGCCCTCTGCTTTCAAAATCGTAGCGTAAATCTCCTTTTCCTGCGCCGTCAACAAATGACGAAAGTCGTAAAAATCGTTCCACAAGATCCTTAATAGATTGTGTCAGCTGTCCAATTTCGTCGGGTTTGTCGACGGCGAGTTGCATTCCCGAAATTTGTCCATTGGCTGCTTTTGATGCGATTGTGCCAATGACATCGAGACGCTTTGAGACATTTCGATTGAAGGCAACAATATTAATAAGCGAAATAATGAATGCAATAAAAATATTGATGCTGAGAAGACGAACCCATATCCATGTTGCGCGTTCGTTGATAAGAGCCTCGGAGTACGTAGCCACCGCATGGCCGAGGAAGGTTTTCTTGTCGCTCTCTTGTTTGAAAATGGGCATGGCAACCAGACGTTCTTGTGTGTCGGCATTTTGTCCTACTGCAATGACGTCCGATTTTTCGCTATTGTTAATCGGGTTTTTGGGGGTGTATGAAGTGAGTTTTTCGAAGGTGTCGTTTTCTGTCCAGCCGTGTTTGTTTTCGTTTTGTGCAAAAGCGACACGTTTTCCGTCTTTATCAAATATCCATGTTTGCGCGAATCCTGCGTGAGTTATGAGGCCTTGAGCTGTTACTTTTGAAGCAGCATCATTTATATCCCAAAGCGCCATTGCCGCAGCGTCGGAATTGGATACGAGCAGGCGTGAAGTTTGATTTTGGATGTCGGAGCGGAATTCTTTTGTGGTATTGTTAGCATCGAATATGCCATACACAGTGAGAATAGCGACAAGTGGAACGACTGTGATGGAGGCGAAGCGGATGCTGAGTTTCATTATGTGCTCCTTGGGACTCGAAAGCGGTTTTACCCTCAATGTCTGTGTGAACTTTTCGGAAACGGTATTTGAAAATTTAGAGAGTTGAAAATTTTGTGGGGAGTTTTGACTCCTTTGGTTTTATCGTTTGTGTCATTTGGTTGACATGAAACAGAGATAAGACCTGAATCCGTGAATGGAAACCCGGAAATCTAGTTAAACCATCGATAATTCCCAAATTTCCAGCGCCGAGTCCCGCACCCAACGGGTGCTTCGAAAATCCGGTTGACGGACTGGAC